>CBDVBE010000488.1:0-4299 GCA_965372145.1 uncultured bacterium
CGCTCAGCATGACATCCATATCACCTTTTTTTAAACATTTAACTTAACGCCTATGCCTAGCGTGAGTAATTTTGACTATATTTAATAGTATTACGACTTATGCAATTACCTCATTAGAAAAATTTTACCTTTTTTTTCCCATCAGATTATGTATTTTAATATCAAAAGAGATACGTCTCCAATTACCCCGCAAAAAGGATGTGATTATAGGCACGAGTACTAAAAGATACTATCATCGAATCCTCAAACACCCATCACAGACACTATCCCCATCATACGTTTACAGTATCACTTCTACAATAAAATACTTAACAACGTACTTTTCTTAAGGAAGACATGCAAGACGGTAAAATATTATACGCGATGGTCGATAATACGTGTGTGCTTAAACTGATAGGCGCAATTGTTTATAGTATCAGCCCGGGATTTGACCGGTTCCTGCAAAAGGTAATTACCCATGGTGGCATTGATTCATTTGTCGTCGATCTTACGGAAACCTCCTATATTGATAGTACCAACCTTGGCCTTCTTGCAAAACTGCGGGAATATTCATCGGATCAGTCCGAAATGCAGCCTACGCTTATTTCCAATAAAACGAATATTAATGAAATGCTCTATAATATAGGGTTTGCAAGTATTTTTAATATTGTCGATTGTATTGATGTAAACTGCTCCAATTTTGAGGAACTTACCTTTTCGGATACTATACCGGATAATTTAGCCCGCGTCATGCTGAAGGCCCACCGCGAACTGATAAAATTGAATAAGACTAATAAAGAACTCTTTAAAGATGTTGTGAAGTATCTTGAACAAGATACGCGAAGTAATTCTTCATTCTCACCATATTAAATTTCAAGTTTCCAATTTCAACGTTCTGTGACCGCTTATTAAATTACCGGGTCGTTATAATACCGGGCTCTCATTGGCTCCTATATTACTAATGTATGATTACTAATTGCTTTAGGAAATTAAAAAGATATATTTTGTCTCATTGTCACAATAATTTCAGGGTTCCAACGCAACGAGTTGTTTAAATATGAAAAAGCCGTTTCGAATACTCATTGTAGATGATGAAGCGGGAATTCGTAAGATTCTAAGACTGTTCTTGGAGTTGGAAGGGTATACTGTCTTTGAGGCGGTGTCAGCAAGCCAGGCACAGCAGATTGTACAAAAAGAAAAACCGCACCTGATGATACTGGATGTGGTACTGTGCGGCCAGACCGGGTTTGAGGTGTGTGAATGGATTAAAGAGAATCCTGAGACAAAAGATGTTATTGTAATTCTCTTTACTGCATTAAATCAGGATCATGATTATAGAGAGGGTGAGCGGGTCAAATGCGATTACTATCTCACGAAGCCGCAGAATCCCAAAGATATTGTGAGAAAAGTAAAAGAATTTCTCGAAGAACTGTCTGAGCAAGAGGATGAATAGATTAGGGTACTCCAGAATATTCAGGATTACCAACAAATCCCTCTGAATATATTCGCAACAAATCCCCCTGAAGTTATCGGGGATTTATTATTTTACGTACCCTATTTCTTTAAGTAGTAACGCAATCAAGGATTTGCTAAACGCAAAGTGAGTCGGTCATACAAAATATACGGAAAGGTTTCTATAACACATGACTAAAAATACTCCTATAAGTGTCTTACTCATTCTTATTTTCGCAGGATTTGCTGTGTGGTATCTCTATCCGTCAGTTACCTTTTATATGCAATCGCCTGAAGACCGGGCTGAGATTATCAAGAACCATCCTGATGTTTTAAAAAAGGTTGTTAACCTGGGGCTTGATCTCCAGGGAGGTATGCGGCTGGTGCTGGAGGTTGACCGGTCAAAATTAAAGGATGAAGAAGACCGTGATGTTATTGATCGTGCCTATACTATTATTGAGAACCGGATTAATGGACTTGGTGTTGCCGAGCCATCCATACAAAAGCAGGGGAAGGACCGGTTAGTAATAGTGCTGCCGGGGCTGCGGGATGAGAAAGCTGCGAAAAAAGTGATTGGTTCCACGGCACAGCTTGAGTTTAAACTGTTGCGGGAGGCTGTTGAACTTGACAAGGCGATACGAACGATTGATAAAGTACTTAAGGGGGAACGGGCGAGGGACACCGCTGTCGTTGATACAGCAGACACCTCGGCTGTCAAAGAAAAAGAGGCGCAGGAACATGCTGAACAGCTTTTTACCGGGCAGGAAACCACTGCTGATACCGGTGTGACGGAAGAGGCTGATACGACAGGGGATATGTTTGCCTTCACCTCATTCAAGGAGTATCTGGTACCAGTCGGGTCGCAAATGATTGGTGTCCGGGAAAAGGATAAACCGAAGGTTGATGCAATTCTTGCGCGTAAAGATGTACAGGATGCATTAAAGCGTACCGGCCTTGGCGGAAGCTGTTTCCTCTGGGCGCATGATCTTGAACCGGTCAACAACATGGATATCCGTCCTATTTACTACGTGAAGAAAAAGGCTGAATTAAAGGGTGATATTATCAAGGATGCTCGCTGGGAAGTTGCCCGGGGCGGCCTTGATGCCGGACAGGCGGTTGTTAACCTTGAGATGAACCGTGAAGGGGCGCGAAGGTTTTCACGGGTGACCGGGGTTAATGTACATAAATACCTCGCGATCATATTGGACAATACCGTGTATTCAGCACCGCAAATCAGACAGAAGATATCACAGGGACGTGCTCAGATTACCGGAAGCTTTACTCCGGATGACGCAAAAAATCTTTCGATTGTGCTTCGTGCCGGCGCACTTCCCGCACCGGTAACAATTATTGAAGAACGGACCGTCGGCCCCTCTCTTGGACAGGATTCTATTGACAAGGCTATGAAAGCGTGCATGATTGGATTCGCTCTGATTGTGGTTTTTATGCTTATCTACTATAAATTTGCCGGTTTAATAGCAAATATAGCACTGCTGCTGAACCTCATTTTTGTTCTTGCAATAATGGCAAGTGTGGGGGCGACCCTGACACTTCCCGGTGTTGCCGGTTTGATTCTTATTATAGGTATGTCCATTGATGCTAACGTTATTATCTTTGAACGTATCCGTGAAGAACTCGCTATTGGCAAGACGATCCGCAGTGCAGTGGATGCCGGTTATGCACGGGCATTTGTTACTATTATGGATGCTAATATTACCACCCTGTTTACCGCTTTGATTCTCATGTGGGTTGGTACCGGGCCAATTAAAGGGTTTGCCGTTACCATGATTTTCGGTATTCTGGTGTCACTGTTTACAGCACTCTTTTTAACGCATGTTATTTTCAATATCATAACATCAAATAAAGAATTAAAGAAATTAAGCATTTAATATAAACGCTATAGAGGAATCATTATGCAGTTTTTTAAATCGCCGAACATTGACTTTATTGGGAATCGAAACAAGGCATTTGTATTCTCCGGTATACTATTTGTTATTACCATCGTTTCCATTATTATGCATAAAGGCCTGAATGCCTCAATCGATTTTATCGGTGGAACAGTGGTGCAATTGAAGTTTGAAAAACCCATTGAAGAAGATCTTGGCACGATCAGATCAATCATAACTGAACTTGACTTTGGATCGCCTGAAGTTAAAACAATCGGTGGTAAAGGTGATAATGAAATACAGATCATTGTAAAAGAAAGGGCCGAAGGTACGCAGGTAGGTGACAAAATAAAAAATGCACTTCAAGAAAAATATGGTGAAAATCCCTTTGACCTTCGGCGTGAGGAGAAGGTCGGGCCGAAGATCGGTAAGGAACTCCAGAGAAACGGTACTATCGCAATATTACTTTCGCTTATCGTGATTGTTTTTTATATCGGCATCCGGTTCCATCTGCCGTTTGGCATCGCTGCAATCGTTGCGCTCTTTCATGATGTTGTTGTGACAATTGGCGTGTTTTCGGTGCTCGACGCAGAATTCTCCCTGCCGATTGTGGCCGCATTACTGACTATCGTCGGTTATTCACTGAATGATACAATCGTTGTATTTGACAGAATTCGTGAAAATATGGGTGGGTTGAGTTCAAAGAAAAGTTTAAATGAGAAGATAAACACCAGTATTAATCAATGCCTTTCCAGGACTATTATTACCTCAATGACCACCCTGGCTGTCGTGGTGACCCTTTTTGTATTTTTCTTCAACAGTGGGGATGTGTTAAAATATTTCTCAGGTGCATTGATTGTCGGAATACTGGTCGGAACCTATTCGTCAATTTACATCGCAAGTCCGGTACTTATTCTGTGGAACAAGAAGTGGACGATTAAATAAGCATATCTAAGATTTTAATAATAATTTCGGTTTTGGT
>CBDVBE010000489.1:0-4299 GCA_965372145.1 uncultured bacterium
TTTCAGGAGTCTTTGAAAAGACAGGTTGCGGTTAAAATCCTGCCGAAATTGAGCACAACAACTGAAGAAGATCGTCTACGGTTTCAAGATGAGGCTGAAATACTGGCTATATTAAGTCATCCGAACATTATTCCTATATTTGAGATGGGGGAAGAACAGGAGTTTTACTTTCAGATTATGCAGCTTATTTTAGGGAGCGATTTAAATAATATTATTAAAAAGAAGCTATTACATCCTGTTTCCTCAAAGCAATTGCTTCCGATTGAGCAGACGCTTGAAATAGTAATCCCGGTGTTAGATGGCCTGGCATATGCTCATGAAGAGGGGATCATACATCAGGATATAAAACCGGCGAATATTCTTATGGAGGAACGTAGCAAACGACCGTTGATAGCCGATTTTGGGATAGCAAAAACAATGCAGATGGACAGCCGTTCGCAGATTGATGTTATTATCGGCAGCCCGGTTTACATATCACCGGAACAGGCCTCGGCTGATGCCACTGATAACAGGACTGATATATATTCAGTAGGGGTCATGTTATTTAAAATGCTCGCTGGTGTTCTACCGCGGCGAAAAGAGAAAATAGCTCAGATTTTATTGAGAAAAATAAATAAACCTGACACTTTTTTTACTAAGGTGCCCTCAGAAGCATCTCCTCTTATAAACAGTGATATGGAGAAGATACTACTGAAGGCAATTAATTCAAACCTTGAAAACCGATATAAAGACTGTTATACTTTTAGAGATGATTTGCTGCAATATCGGAGCAAGTATTTATCCGGATAATAGTATGAAGAGATGAGGGATATGGAAAATACTGAGCCTGAATCAACAAATGCTTTCAAACAAAAACATGCCAATCTGGTTGCGCAGTTATTGAATGTTGTCTGTAATAATGCTACCTTCTATGGTGGCAACCATCCATCAACACAGAAAAGTTCTGAAGACTTTTCTGTCCGCCTTGATACGATGTTTCCTATAATTCCGATGATTACCCTTTTACGTACCGGTGATTCTCTCTATATTGAGAAATGGTGTGTTGACACCAGGATGAATGTTGCGCGGCTTATCAAAATTTTTCGAAAAACCGGGATTGAATCTATCTCATTTTAAAAGGGAACGACTGGAGATAATGTCAAGGCATTTATCAGGGTTCTTTCAGATATTGAAGCGTTTCCAAATGTTGAAGCAATGAGTAATGAACTGGAAAGATTAGGTGTTTTAAAGATTCGGTTTAATTATGTCTTTTTCCAGAAAGTGACAAAAGATGATGCGGTTGTTAGTAAAGAACTCCTTGATAGTGAAGTCATTATTCCATCAAGCCTTGAGATACAGAAAGATATTTCACAGGAGATCGTAACGGGGAGTGCACAGGGCTCTGCCGGACCTGGGGATACCGTGGAGGTGAATGAGAAGGAGAAGGTTTTAGGTGAGATTGGTAAATTAATCTCATTGAGAGAGCTTATTGACAGGCCTGATTCTATGGCGAGCAGTATTCTTTCCCAGGCGGGGAAAGGGGAGGGCGGGACACGAAATATCATCAGTCAATTACGATCGATAAATGAACAGATCAGCAGTGAGGTGGGTGATGAAAGTAATTTGTCACTTGATGAATTGATGGAATCAGTTTTCAAGCTCACCTCTGAACTGAAACAGGGATTATCCATACAAAAAGAGATGGGGAATATATTAAAGGAGGAAGAACAGGTAATTAATGAGGTAGATCAGTTAACCTATCAAACGATTATTAAGATTATTCGGGAAGAGTACAAGCAGGGAAGTGTCTCGGTAAAGCGGTTGAGTCAAATAATACGCCGTATATTACCTGAGGTGAAAGATTTAAAGAAGCTGTTGCCACAGCTTAAAAATGGCCTTCTGGCGGCTGGTATGTCTTTATCGGATTTTCTGCAACTCACCAAAGAGTTACATAAAGAACTTGAAGGTGATGGGCTCCTGCAGGCGTTGGAAATGGGAGCGGAAAAACTCGGTCTCACGGTTGAGGATATCGTGCAGGCTATTAACACAAATCCCCAGGAAGCGGCGAAGATTATTGTTCTCGCGTCAGAGATAAAGCAGGGAACCGGAACGGATCAGGCGAAACTATCTACTCTTTTGACCGAGTATATTGAATCGGTAAGCAGCCAGATTGCCCTGGAGTCAAATGAGACAGCGGGGCAGGAGGGTGGAAAAATCCTGGAAAACGTAATTCATCAAATTGAAACCGAACTTATTGGTAAACTTAAAACACAAGGTGTTGCGGACTCTGTATTAAGTGACGTTGAAAAACAACTTACAGAGAAATTCCCCAAGACATTGCAGAAGCTAAAAACAGACTGGATAGTCAATGCCATTACTGATGGACAGGATTTGTCCAGTGATAATCTGTTGCAGATGATGGGTAACATTGTTAATAAGAAAGCTGATTTTGAAACGGTGAAGACGCCGATAGAGGAAGCCTTGCGTGAACGTGGCATTGAAGCGGACCAGGTTGAAGATATTTTTAATGAGATCGTTTCCCGTTTTGAAAAGAATAAAAATAAAGTACCCCTGCCAAAAAATGTACTCAGCAGCAATAATACTAAATTCTTTCTCCAGCGTGAGATAAAGGAGAATATGCGGTATCATAACCCATTTTCATGTATTGCTGTTTCTGTTAATGCAAAGTTTGTTGACGGTATATGGCAGAAAGTTTCTAAAGATGATAGTAAACAAGTAATTCCGGAAATATGTAAAATCCTAAAGGGATTTCTAAGAGATCTGGATCTTGTTGGTTCTTTGGGCAAATTAGAAGAACAAAACATTGTAATAATTTTACCGATGACTGATGAAAAAGGAGCGTATGCAGTTAAAGGACGGTTGGATAAAAAGTTTTTGCAAACGGATTTTGTAATCAATGAAGAAAAAGTTGAGTTGAATATTATTGTTTCAGTTACACCGTTCGATACACGAAAAACATCTGATTATAAGAGCTTTAAAGAACTTATCAGCACAAGGCATAAAATCGAAGAGGACATGTGTAGCAAATTATAACTGTAACAGGTGTTTATCCCTGATAACTGAAAACGGAAGCTCCTGGATAAATCTGAGTAGAAGCGGAATGGCTTTTAGCAAATCCCTCCGCTTAACTCATGTTTATTTCTCGTTTTTTCACGATTGTGTTATTCTTTCGCTCATCCATGTAACTAAGTATTTAAAAATCTTCTCCTTCTCAGGTTCTTCGTGGAGTGAATGAAAAAACCCTTCCCATATTTTTAAGGTACAGAGCGCGCCGGCTTTTTCTGAAAATTCGTAACTTGCCTTTACTGAGGTAATACGGTCCTCACTGCCATGCATAATTAATAAAGGGACATCAAGCCGATAAGCATTCCGGAGCGCCCATTCTCCTGCATTCAGGACACCGATGAATCGTGACGTGACGAGGGTATGACAAAGCGTGTCCTCCAGCCGGGATTGTATTACTGCCGGGTCGCGGGAAAGGCTGGTAGGATCAACACTATTGGAAAGGGTAAGGGTCGGCCAGAGGTGATACATCATTTTACCGAGAAAGATTTTCCATGCAGGTGGTTTGAAACCGGGTCGGAATAACGGAGCGGATGTAATGACGCCGGCAAATCTGAGATTGTGCCGCAACACGTAATTAACAATAAAATTACCGCCCAGACTTTGGCCGTAAAGAAAGATGGGGATACCATTAAATCCTTTTTTGGTTTCCTTGATAAAAAGGGTCAGATCACTCATGGAAAGTTTGTAACTTTGAAAATGTCCCTGTTGTCCCTGTGATTTTCCATGTCCGCGAAGATCAAAGGTGAGCACTGCAAATCCCGAATCCACAAGAAATTCTGCAAACTGGATATAGCGGCCACTGTGTTCACCTAAACCGTGAACCAGACATAGTATCGCCCGTGGCAGTGTGTCCGGCTGCCAACCCTGTGCATAGAGCAATAAACTATCCTTGGTTTGCCACACGAACTCAAAATGCGAGCTATTGTTCTGCAAGGCCTGTTGGATAGAAGGTAATGATTTAATCGCATCGTAATTGTGTGATGGCCTATTGCCACATGAAAGCAGAATACTGAGCAGAAACAGGAATACAAATATTTTTTTCACCGATAGAACTCCCGCTAAAAATTATATGCAGAAAGGTGAGAAGATTACACTCTATTTGAAGTGACCAATTGTGCGAATGTTTCATATGATCTATCATAGGTACGTTCAACATCGTCCGGAAAAAAACAGGCGGGTAATTCACGGCTTCTCCGGTGGTAAGCCAGGCAATCGCAGCACATACCCTTCCGG
>CBDVBE010000490.1:0-4282 GCA_965372145.1 uncultured bacterium
AATGATGATTTGATACATCAGGTAACAGGGTATATAAGAAATACAGCATGTGAAATAAATTATAAAAAGGGTTTTATTAATTGGTCTGCTATCACCTCCTTTTACAAATTTGTTTGATTTTATTAACGGAATACAGAATTTATACATCAACCTTCTTCTGTACTGAACATTTAGAACATAAACATTTACGCTTATTGCAGCAGGATTTTTATTAAAAAAATCAAAAATGCGTCATACAAGTAAGTTCTTGAGATTTACTAATCAGCTCCCGAAAGATATAAATCAGCCTCTGATAAGTACAATAAGCTCTGAAAAAGTACAAATTTAGATTTTATGTTTAAAAAAGGGGTATGATAGAAGCACAACGGCATCCAATAATTATATGATTTGAATAGTAGACAAATAATTTCAAATCTTTCTTAGACGGAGACGGTAAACGGCCTCGTCCGCCAGAAGCTTTTTCTTTCCGGTGTACCAATTGTATTGATTGTTAAGCCGTTATCCTTATATTTTATATAACCACTCCGGGTTCTATCTCTCCTCCATCTCTCTCTCTTCTTTTCTCATCTGCCTTTTAATTGCCCGTCTGAACAGCCAGTGGTTCCGGATCGCTTTCAGTAATATCTCCGCCTCCCGTACATCCTTCATAAGCATTACTATCAAGGAATCAACATCTCCTGGCAGGTCATCAAACCCGGCAATCAGGGAATCAACATCAGCGACAACATAGTCAAGATTTTCAACAAGCCTGTTGGCTCGCCGGGAGAAAACCATTAGCGTGTCCATAGTAACGATACCGTGGGTACCTAATGCTCCCAGATTGTCAATCATCTGATTGGCATAGGCAAGGGTTCTGTTTATCTCTGTAAAGAGGTTATTTACCCGTCCTAAAACGGTATGGATATCCGTCATGATGGTATCTTCACCGAATATGTATTTAAGGATACCTTCCCCTTTTGCCAGACTTTCAAAAATAGATTCCAACGGCGTCATCATTTCTGTAAACACCTCAACCATTTTCTCAAGCCTGATCTGATATTCTACCGCCAGGGTATCGCCGTCCTCTACCTGCGGAGAGGCGCCATCACCCATGGTAATATCAATCTCCCAGTCACCCACCACGAAGTTCTTCTGTTTAAACCATGCTTTACTGTCTTTATGGACAAAGTGGTGGTATCGTCGTTTTATTTTTATTACAACATCAACATATCCTTTTTCATTCAATATTACTGAATGCACATGTCCAACGTTTTTGCCGAGTATATTTACCATAGTACTTTTCTTCAGTCCCATACCGGTTTCGCATTGAAGATTGAGGGTGACCCAATTTTCCAGCATTTCAGACTTTACCAGGGCAAATAGTAACAGCGCAGGAACAACAAGTACCGGAATAAGAACAAAAATTCCGACAAAAAAATTCCGGTGCTTATAGTAAAAAGGATCCGCTGATTTTCCTGTGCCGTTTTTTTCCATTATCAGGCTAACTTATATAGTGATGAAATAAATGGCGAAGAGTCTTTCGCTGATTTAAAATGTTCATAATTATTAAAACAGGTCACTGTTCTGTTATCCAAAAGCACTATAGGGCACTGCAATTGCTCTATGAAACTAATTATATGACTAACCATGAAAATTGTCAAATTACTCTGGGTGCATAATTTCTGCAGGATAGCGATTACTGATTGAGCCGTTACCGGATCAAGGCCACTTATTGGTTCATCAAGAAACAGGAACTCGGGACGCATAATCAAGGCACGCGCAATCGACACGAGACGTGCCTGCCCAACCGACAATGCTTCAGGCAGTTTATTCCGGATATCGCTGATACCGATCTTTTCCAGATGCTGTTGAATCATTACACGCAGTGCCTTATCAGGCATTGCGGTATGGTACCGCAACGGTAAAGCAATATTATCAAAAACCGTCATATTACTGATCAGTGCATGCTGTTGAAACACATAGCCGGTTTTTCTCCTCTCAGTGACGAGTTCCTGTCGGGAAAGTTCACGGATATCACGATCATTCCAGCGTACGGTACCTGTTGCAGGCTCAAGTAATCCGGCACTTATCTCAAGCAGGGTACTTTTTCCACTGCCGCTCCGTCCCATAAGCATAACGATCCGGCCCTGTTCAATGGTAACGGTAGCTTGTGAAAACAGCCTTTCATGATCAAAGGTGTAGGAAACATTATCCAGTTGTATTTGAGAAGGCATAAAATCCTATCGTTAAGACAACATTGGTTAAAATGGTTATTACAATTGAACCGACCACCGCTTTAAAAACAGCACGGGGAACAAATCTGACATTTGTAACAGCCAGGCCGTGATAACAGCTTACTATCGCTATTACCGCTCCAAAAAGAAAGCCCTTTATCATTGAAACCAAAATATCGATAATAGTGACAGCATTAAGTACTTCCTTAACAAAGGTAAAGAAAGGTACATTTGCAATCAGCTTTGCAAAAAACAAACCACCGATAATGGCTATAATATCGAAATAGATATTCAAACAGAGTAACGAAATCAGCATACCCAAAAAAGCCGGTAATACTAAAAAGTAATTCAGATTTATGCCCATAACATCCAGTGCAGCTATTTCTTTTGCAACCCGCATATTCCCTATATACGCAGCCAATGCTGCACCCGACCTGCCAATGACAACCAGGGAGGTAAAAAACGGACCAAGTTCACGGATTACCGAAATAACCATAATGGTACCGAAATATTCGGAGGCACCGATTTCCGGCATATTTGTAGCAGCCTGAACAGCAATGGTAATACCGCACGACAATGCAATAAGGCCGACAATGGCGAGGGCATCAAGGCCGGTAAAAAGTACCTGGTTTATTATCTGTTGTAAAGACAAATGCCGTCTTCCGCTGCTGGTACACAAACTGACAATTGTATCATAAGCCAAACCGAAAATATTATAAATGAGCTTTAGCTCCCCAATGGCATTTCTACCAACCCGGTTGATATACAGTACTGATTTTCGCATATGTTCGTATCCCGCTTTACGCCCCGGCATCCTGCAGGAGGCGGAACTGTTTCCAGAAGTGCTCCCGGGAACCTGGTTTCCGAATTGAATACACAACCGGAGATATTCCGCAGGGGAATGATTTTTCGGCTTTTCTCGTTTCCTTCACTCTCTCACGTTGTGACAGCTTGTCACTTTTTGTTAATACCGGCAACAGGGGAATTTCAAGACGGCACAGCCAGTTGTAGGCTTCAACATCCGCACGCACACCGACATGCCTGATATCAATAAGCCAGATTATCCCGCATACATTCTCACGTTTCATGCAATAATCCTTTATAAGTTTCGACCAGCGTTTTTTCTCGCTGTGTGATGTTTTCGCATAGCCGTATCCCGGTAAATCTACCCAGGTCATTACATTATTGATCCGGTACAGGTTGGCACAATTTGTTTTTCCCGGAGTTTTTGACACACGGGCAAGTGCTTTATTATCAAGAATATGATTGATAAAAGATGATTTGCCGACATTTGACCTGCCCATAACACAGTATTCAATACCAACCGGCTTTGGCAACTGATGGAAATGGGCGGCAGACATAAGGAATTCCGCTCCTTTAGTCTGCAGTATGTTTCCGGCCCTGCCTGTAGTTTTCTTTAATGATACCATTGTTCGAGCCCTTGTTATTCTATATTAATCGAAATGGATAAAAGATGTTGACTTATATAAGGAACTTTTTAGCCATAAATAATATGACTTATAAATTATATCATCATAAAGGTAAAAGATCGATAGAATAGTGCCCGATATGAGCTAAAAACCCGGATAAAATCGCTTTAATTCCTTGACCATATCCTCCAGGGAAAGCTGGCCGGGTGCTACTGCATTAGAAATGAAAGCATAGGTAAAAAGGGAACCGAAGAGCGGTGCTGCAACTCTTGATATTGTTCCCGCTTCTCCCATTGCAATAGAGACAAGATTTTCCGAACGTGATTCCGTAAATGTTAACAAACGGGTTACATCTTCGCCGGAGTGTGCCGTCGCTGCAATCTTTATAATATCAGCGCCAAGTGATTTCGCAGTATCAACAATATATTCAAGTCCCTCAATATGAGGTGTTTTCTCATAATCATGTTCAGAGACAATGACCGTTTTACCTTCTGCAAGTGAAATCACGGCACGATTAATATCAGTATCTATCTCTATATCAACCGCATCAATTAACGGTATGATCTGTTCAAACAGGGGAAGCCGGTTTTCCCGATTACTTTCAGTCTCTCGTATTGTCCCAATCACCGGAATACCAAT
>CBDVBE010000491.1:0-4264 GCA_965372145.1 uncultured bacterium
GGATATCACCACTGTCACTGAACTCTTTTTCCCGCACGGTAGCAGTAATACGCACTCCTCTTACCGGACAGCCATTGATAATTGTCTCGGCCGGAGCACTCTCAACATTGGTTATAGCTTCGATACGCCGTGTCCTTCCCTCCTGCCGGGACCAGTCATAGACTTTAAGAAAATTTTTAAGTGCGTCTGCGGAGGCGAGCGAAGCCCAGGTGCTGCTCAGATGGGACTGGAACATCCACAGGTAATTATCATCTTCGGGTGGACTGCACGGCAGTGTCGGTCGGGTAATATTGGTAATCCGGACATAATCGGGAAAACCCTTGCCTGGCCTGTTAATACCGCCTTCTTTGATATAGTCTCGAGGGATTTCTCCATTGGAGCGCCAGGCCATAATAGAGAGGTTTTCTTCCCTGAGGTCCCCCTCATCAGTAGTCTGGCTTCCACCGGTGACAAGAAAAAGTTCGCGTTTGCCGCCGGCAAGACGGATAAACCTAGAGGCAAATGTTCGTAAACCGGGATTATTAATATTTTTAAAATTATACAACGGTTCATAATCATACCGCTCGCCCGTTACCCGGTCGATACCCGTTACTGAAACGATACTGTGTGCCTGCACAGATAACGGTTTTGATACATCAGCGGTAATATGGTATTCTGATTTAAGGCCGTCGCGGGTAACCGGCTCTGTTTCCTGCAGGGAAAGGTTCACCACCGGTGAGCAGAAGAGCCGGAAATTTTCTGAAGCAAACGGTTTGTCTGCAGGAAACTGCTTTGATATCGTTACCGTATAGGTCAGTGATTGCGGTTCAGGGTCACAGAATGGTATCGTATCAAAACCGTTACAATCGAGAAACAGGAATTTCTCGGGATAGACGAAATATTCGCGCAACAGGGAATATCCCCAGAATGAGCGCTGGTCTCCCGGTAACAGGGCATTGTCATCTCGTAAACCACCGGGGGTGATTGCCGATGATGGATCAAGATCAACAGTACATTGTCCGTTATTTACAGAAATTTGTGCTTTCAGGACACTGGTGGTGAGATTTTCATGAAGCATCAGTGCGGTCGGAAACTCCGCATGCAGATAGAGACGAATGTTTTTAAATGAAGAGCTGTTCCATGATGCGCCGGGATCAAGCTGAAAATGGAAAGATAGAATCTCATTCCCCTTGGTGTCGGTCTCTTTTTCAACACCGGTCAGTGAAACCGGGCTGAGCGGGACATCCTGGGTAGTAATAAAACGGCATACACATGATTCAGGTCCGACCGCATTGGAGAGCACTTCAGAACCCCGCGGCAGTACTTTTGTTTCCTGCAACTGACCGGGACGGGGAGAAAACTGCACAATTGCGGTTGACGGTATTTCCTGGAGGAGCTGCGGCCAGAGCAGATTGATAATACCTTCGGTGAGCTGGGGAAACGAGTCATCAAGTTTTTCCCTGATACGTGCGGCCAGAAAGGCAAAACCCTCAAAGAGCCGTTCCACATAGGGGTCCCGGTCTCCGACAGAATCAATGTTGAGAAACTGGGCACGGTCAGGATGCGCTTTGGCAAATTCCCTGCCTGATTCATACAGATAACGTAGCTCTTCTTCGTAATACTTTTCAATCATACTCTTACTGCGGTTTCTTCCATGGAGAAATGGTTGAGTTGCCGGTGCTGATAAAGGTTGTCTGGAAACGAACCAGGCCGCCGTGTTTGGTTTCACCGGACAGGATAAAGACCAGTCGTGCATCGGATTCACTGTCTTCACGGCGGACCACCCTGACATTTTTCAGTCGGGGCTCATACCGTTCAATAGTCCGTTTGATCGCCTCTTTTAATTCATCAATCCCCTCGGACATTTTACGATACACGTCCGAGATATCAGGAAGGCCGTAATCCTTGAGATGGGGAATACTGCCGGTCCTGGTATTGAACATCCGGTTAAGATGGTCCATTATTGAGTGTATCTGTCGTTTTTTTTCAGAGACAGATTCCACCGGTGTCCCATCAAGAAATGTCCCGGTTATACTCTCAAAAAGTGCCTGCTTCATAAGTATAGAAAAATAATGTAATGAACGGGCACTATTTTATCTTTTTTGAAAATTAATGAAGAAATTGTCGGAATTTAAATATCGTTTCTCGGTAACGTGGTTCATATTATTATATTATTTACAGGATAGTTGCTATATACTTCTTCACTCAGGCCAACAGATCACGCATCCCACCCTTTACAATTCTTTTATTACGGTTTGGAGGATTAATGCTACGAAACATGGTATTCATGCTGATTCTGTCTTCAGCAGCTGTTTCTGCCGGTCTGAGAAGTGAAGACTATATTCTCGTTGAGACCGGCTCCTTTTCAGAGGAGTTACTGGCGTTTAACAGTCCCGCTGTCACCCATATCCCCCTTCATGCAATTGATATAGTAAATCAAATCCCACAGATCCCGATAGAGAAATCTATAAATAAAGGCATTAATCTGGCAATTTTTGGTACGGTCACCCATTACTGTGGTTTTGTAATTAATTGTATTGCTCTTCCGATAACGATAAATAAAATTCGTTTAAGGCAGGGAGATGATTCAAGGGAATTCCCTTCGGGCGGCCTCGCCATGGTTATCACCGGAAGTGTGCTCAGTGCTGTTGGCTCCCTGCCGTCTTGTGCCGGTGCTGCTAACATTGAAGAAGCCTTTGAGGATCAGAATATACCGTTTATCCGCAACAGATATTGGAGCCATTATGCCAGAAGCTGGGCCTATGAGGCTGCTGGGTGGTGTATTTACGGTATAAGCTCAGCTATAATGGAAGGAACACCTGAGCAAGCAGGGCCTGTTATAGTAATGGTTGGACTCTATTTATTGGAGATTGCTGCAGAGGTTCATCGCGGAATATCAGCCATCGGCCCTATCAAGTATGGCAAAAAAGCGCAACGGCATCTTGAAAAACGTCGATCAGTCAACTTCGATCTTCTACCTGTGGTATCTACTAATGGCGCTGTGGGTATGGTATGCCGTTTGAGTTTATAAAAATGTAACTATCATTTTCTTTTTTATAACATTATCTACACAATGGTTCTCTTGAAACATATAACTTTTATTAAGAGCCTAAAACGCGAATATTATTTCCTCCTTTTATTACTTTGCATCGTTTCCTATCTTTCGTTCACCGGATTGAAGAACAACTGTTTCCGGGACGATGAAGCCCATGTTGCATTTTTTATTTTACCCCGGAGGTAAATTAATAAATTACCATTCCTTACTTAATTTACTTACTTGGGCGGAAACGATTGTCCTTGCGGTTGCTGAGCACTTACCGAGAACTGATTAGGCCGCAGAAAATATTGAATGGTAGTACGCAGGCAATTACGAGAGTATATTATTACTATATCGGCAGTAAATTATAAAATGCCGCAGAATGAGAGAATCTATGTACGTAAACGACGCTTTCCAACAAGGCCGTTGCTATTGACCGCTTCGCGGCAAAAGAACTGCGGTGCTATCGGCGGAGTTAATATTGTCGAATAATTTATTTTTAAAAAGATTCTTGAATTATTTTGATACATAAAGAGATAATACATAATAGGCCATAAAATACGGTTAAAAGAAGGAGTAACCTATGGATGAACGAAGAAAAGAAAAGCGAGGTGAAATTAAAAGTGTTATTAATGTGATTGATTCAGAAGATGGAGAAAATTTAGGTAACTTAGTCGATATATCACCTTCTGGAATGCGTATAAGCGGAAAATCAGTTGTTGATATAGGTAAAAAAATGGAGTTGATACTTATTTTACCTAAAAATATTTTTGGTAAAAAAAGTATTGATATTGAAGTTCAGTGTATTTGGTCTGATCTTAATTCAGATACACAATATTACCAAAGTGGTTTTGAGTTTATTGAAGTTTCACAAGAAGATACCAACACCATTATTGGGCTTATAATGGAACACGATAAGATAGAATAAAAAAACAACTTCACCTATCATGTATTAGAGGTTATCATTCGGCGAAGCTAGCTCACACTGTGGGCTATAGTGCCCCGAAGGGGTGGTGTTCCACCCGGATGTTTTTCTAATGCTAATGAAAAATCTAGCTTATGTATACTAATTTCTTACTACTATTTGGTAAATGGCTGATTTTTATCTATAACCTAACTTTGGTATATTTTTAATTCTCTCCTTGCAACAGGGATTGATGAGGTAAAATTTGAAGAATTTCATAGTAGTTTATCTTTTCTAATATTAATTTGTCCAATTTATTAATGTAAAAGTATATTTCCATAATG
>CBDVBE010000492.1:0-4233 GCA_965372145.1 uncultured bacterium
CGGTTTCCGGTAGTTCCCGCAGGAACGCGTACCAGGGGCATGGCCGGCAGCCATTTCTCATCGCCGGCAACTCTGTAGGAAACTTCAACTTTGCCGTTATTGTTGTCATCATCCTCTATCAGCCATTCGACCGCCAAACAAGTAAGTGTTGGGTATGGAGTACTGATCTTACCTGGTATGGTGGCGTTTTCTGACCGGCCGAAAGAGAGTAAGGAAAACCCCAATATTAAAAATAATACTTTTTTAGATATCCGGTTTATTGAATTCATCTATTGCATCCTCCAATTATTTAATTGTATTAAATCTGTAAATCTCGCTCCACTCGCCCCAGGCACCTCTGCTGTCCCGGGCTTTGACTTTCCAATAATATGTAGTGTCACTGTTGAGCCAGCCGTTTGGTAACTGCCATTCAGATTTACCTGAACCGGTCTCTCTGAATAGTGCTGTTGCCACCGGCCAACGGCACCCGGAATCAAAACTGATCAAGATACAATGATTCGTGATCTTGTCCCCCTTGTCGTGGTCAGACACCTGTTGCCACTTAAAAACCGGTGCCATGGTTTTTATTGTTTCACCGTCGGCAGGAAACAACGGACCATCAGGAATCGTTGGCGGTGTGTTATCATTATGTTCGCGCCAGATGTGGGTAATTTTTACCTTATGTTCACCTGGGGTCTCATCGCGATAACGAATTATATTGCGTCCTTTAGACAAAGCGGGCAGGGAATACGAACTGACCTGGATGTCAGTCACAAGCTCCAGTGCATCCAGACCGCTCTGGGTCGGTGGATCATTGCCCTCGTTTGCCATAAAATTGAATTCCACCCCATAATCGTGGCGACCTCGCTCACCGCGGGGAAACAAAACTTTGTCAAGATCGATCTCAGTATCGATATAGCCTGTAACTCCCTCGGGGACGCTCCAGACCCTGCTTGAAACCGGTCCGGTTCTGCTGGTGACAGTTGCCGTTAAACGATCCCATTCTGTTGCTGCGCCACGGTAAAAAGTAGCTTTCAATGTGCCACCAAGAATGGTATATGGAGTTTCAGTAAACAACATCGCCCGTTCCGGTAAGTCGTAGATTCCACCATTTTTATGGACAACGTGAACTGCGGGTGATTGGCCGTTGAGTACCTCAAATCCAGGAGCCTCATTCTTGTTGAAAAATGATGGGACAAGTTGCGATTTGAGATCCGGTTTCCAGACAATCTGCCCGTCGCCATAGCGAATAGGTTTGGCCAACTCATCCCCGCTCTCAAGTCTACTGTTATTGCGCTCATAGTTATAATATTTTTCTCCGCCCTTCCAATTGCGAATTAACTTTTCACCGGGACGAAGAGTCATGGCCATACTGTGCGGTTCATATGTAAATCGGTCATAGCCTGTCTGTACATAACATTCGTCTGCGCCATGAAAATAGCGATAGCCACGAATTCTCTCGCCGTCCTGAGACACATGCGGATTGTTACCCTCTACATCTGTATAGATCGCACGCACCGCCTTGTTGCGTCCGGAGAATATCGTCAGAGCTGCGCCGGACTCGAGCCCGCCGCTTATTTTCTGATCCTCCCAGAGCTGCTCCACCGACGCGATAGTACGATTGTCTGCAGCCAGATAGTAAAGACCGATGTCGCTGTCCAGCATATGCCAGGCATTGTTGTAGAACGCCTCGGTGATAGTGTGATGCCAGACTTCCCATACACGCGCCCTGAGGCCAATAGAGCGGCAGAGTGCCGTGAATACGGAGCTGTGATATCCGCAGTTGGCATAGCCGTATACATTCATCGCCACCACAGGATTATGGCACTCCCTGTCACCGGGGGAATTAAGGTGCTGAAAATTAAGACGGAGAAAATCCCATATTGCCAATGCCTTTTCCTCATCCGTATTACAATCCCGGGTAACCTCAAGGGCAATGGTCTCCGTGTCAAACCAGTCGTACAAGCCATTAACCGTGATTCGGGGATTAACGAGCGGCGAATCGCCGAGATTCTCAATAATGATTGTTTCGTTAACCGGGTCACGACTGCCTTCAACCTCAATCTCGTATGTATAGTCGTTAACAGTGATTATCTGAGAATATTCTCTGGACTGACCTAAGACGGTGACAACGCTCAGAAACAACAGTACCAGAATCTGTAGCAAACCAATTTTATTCATAAGCATCTTATTTTTTTAACAATACGTTAATATATTATTCTACTGCCAATATTGGCATTATGGAAAATCTATGACTTATTCTCCGGTATATCAAAAAAAATCATTTACCCTTAGGCCTGAGTGATCCTGTTTAAAACTTTAATCACCGGGTGACCTGGAATTACCGTTTAGTCAATAACTTCAACATGCAAATGCGCCGTTGCTGTATAGCCATGTTCGTTTGAACGTTCCACTTTTACTATATAGTGACCGGGTTTGGCAAATATATGCACTGTTTCTGCATATTTCCTTTTTAGCGGATCATATCCGTATTCTATGAAACCCCTGCTTTCGGATTCTATATACTTTTCCATTACTGATTGGACCTCTACAACAGGAGTGCCATCCCCAAAATCCCATACCTCATTTCCGGTTTCAGAACGAAAAGTACGCACCTTAAAAGTTATAGGATCACCGGGTTTTATATTTAGTGACGGGTGATAAGCAGCATGTATCGTGGGAGGCATTTTTTCGGGATCTTCCCTGTCGCGTATCTGAACAACAGTATAGTCATAATCAATATTCCCTTCAGAATCAGTCACTTTCAATACTTCGCTGTACGTGCCGGGAATATCATATTCCCTTTCCTGTACAGGTCCGGAAGCGGTTGACCCATCACAGAAAGTCCATTCATATGAAGTAATTTCACCCGCAAAGCTTTTTGATTTACCTCCGTTAAGTTTAACCGGTTGTCCGGTAAAAGCTAAATGATGCGGGCGGGCAACAGCGATTACAGACGGTTTGTATTGATTAACATAAGCTTCCCATATATAAACGTATGGATCTTCAGTTGCCCATATTCCTGATAACTGCTTATAATAAACAGCAAAATGAAGATGTGCCCAGCCGCCGCTGCCTCCTTCTTTACCCAGAATAGCGATCTTTTGACCCATCTTTATTTTTGCTCCGGGAAAAACAGCGGTGTCAATACTAAACAGATGAGAATAACGGTATAACCATCCTTTATCATCAACAATAACTATTACATCATAACGCGGTTTTACCGGTATATCTTCGTATCCCTGCAAAACATCTTCTCCGGAAACAATTACTGTTCCTTCCACGGCAGATACAACTTCAACCATTTCCTCGGCGCCGCCAAAATCAAGCCAGGGATGATATTGAATTAATCTCTCGGATACATGTTCACCCCAATCAACAAATACCGGCTCATTACCCATCTGAGTGTCATCAGCAAACCATCTCTGTTTTACAGGATAAACAAACGTACCGGGAGTCAGGAATGGTGAATCTTCAGGCCAGATACGGATCCTGGCATCTTTATCAAATCCGTAATCATCAATTCTGGCATTTTTTACATATCCTCCTGTTACAGGACAGTCAATCTTTACATTCCCAACTTTTACAGGCAGATAATAGTTTCCTGAAATTATTGTTACTTCCTCTCCGTCTACAGAAACCTTAACGTGTGCCTCACGTACTGCATCCCTGAGTTCATCATGGATTTCCTCAACGTCAATTAGTTTAATAGTTACATTTTCACCATTAACCAGAATTACATCCTGCGATTCACCAATACTCAGATTTACAACAGAACGCAGTGTTTTTGTTGCAACCTGTTCAGGGTTAGTACATGAAACAAATAAACCGGTTATTAAGATAATTATTAATAAAAACAGTATCCGGCAATATTCAGCTTTTAAACTAAAATTTAAACGTGGTTTAAAGTTTAGAAGCTTGTGACTTTCAATAAAATTAATCGGGGTTTTCATCATTTTTTTAGTTAATAATTATTTGAATCTTAAAAATAACAATCTGACATATCATTCTGAAAGGAACAACCAAATATAAGTATTTTTGAAAAACAAGGTTTCGTTAAGTAATAATTCTCCTAAAATAAGGATATATATAAATGATTCCAAATTGCAGTAAGAATACATCTGCTTTTTAGAAAATATTAATATATTTGAAAAAAATCAATAATTTCTAATCCAATGAAAAAACAAACCATTAATCTCCTGATCTTTATTTGTGGGATCATTATTTTTTTATTCAGCTGTACATCGGAAAAAG
>CBDVBE010000493.1:0-4228 GCA_965372145.1 uncultured bacterium
AGGGACGAGCACGAGGGACGAGCACGAGGGACGAGCACGAGGGACGAGCACGAGGACGAGGAAGATAATACGTCATAGTATTTTTGAACAAGACCACTAAGCGTTTCGTGGGAGGTACCTTCAGCTCTGCTGCACATAATTAAAACAGTAATTATTAAACGAATTCCGCTTTTATCCTCTCAAACACCTCATTAATAGTCCCGATACCATCAATATCCCGCACCTTATCCTGTGGGCGATAATATTCCAGGCACGGTTCGCTCTGGCTTTTATAAGTATCGATGCGGTTTTGAATAATAGCAGGGTCTGCATCATCAGCCCGGCCTTCAATTGATGCGCGCTTTGACAAACGGGTACGGATTTCATCATCGGACACGTCAATATTCACCACGGAATCGAGTGCTGTTCCTAATTCAGTTAGTATGGTATCAAGGGATTCGGCCTGAGGTGTGCTACGGGGAAATCCATCAAGCAGAAACCCTTCTGTAACATCATCCTGTGCAAGGCGGTCTTTGACCATGGCAATGGTGACTTCATCGGGCACCAGCTTTCCCTGACTGGAATATTCCTGCGCGGTCCGGCCAAGTTCGGTGTTGTTTTTCATGTGATACCTGAACATATCACCGGTTGATATATGCGGCACTTGTAATAACTCAACAAGCTTAGCAGCCTGGGTTCCTTTTCCCGCACCCGGAGGGCCGAACATGACAACATTTTTTCCTGCCATTGTGTAACCTCCTTAAAAAGAAGTAATTAATAATTGTTTTATTTTCTCAAATAATGGATTTTTAATATGAGTTAAGCTGAAGATTTTGGATAAATTTTTCAGCTTCTACTCATATTTATCCTCCACGATGGATAAATATAGTTACCGTTGCCTAAATACCCCAACGATTAAGGGTTGATAATTGTGGACCAACACAATAATACTATAAAAAATCGATTCATTCAATCTCCGTATCTCTGGTCCTTCACCACCTATTTCACCGAAGGATTCCCCTATACGGTTATCCGGCAAATATCTTCGCTCTTTTTCAGGGATATGGGTGCCCGGCTTGAATCGGTTGGTTTGACATCACTGTTCGGCCTGCCCTGGATTCTCAAATTTCTCTGGGGACCTCATGTCGATCGTTTCAGCACAAAACGCTCCTGGCTGTTGACAACACAGGGAGTCCTTGTCCTGGTCATGCTCCTTACTGCCTTTCTCGCACCTGTTTCATGGGGCGTCCAGGCAATTGCAGTCCTTTTCTTCCTCGGCTCATTCTTCGCAGCTACTCATGATATAGCCATTGACGGCTACTATATGGAAGCGCTGGATGCCGACGGCCAGGCTAAATTCATCGGCTATCGCGTCATGGCCTACCGTATTGCCATGATAACCGGTACCGGTGTCATTGCAACCCTTGGAACGGTAACAAACTGGTTTATTGCATTTTTTGCAGGCGCTGCCCTGTTCGGCCTTTTCTTTGTATACCACTGCTTTTTCCTTCCGCGGGTTGAGCAAAAAAAACTCCCCTTTTCCCGGTTAGTGAAAACCTTCGCTAAACTGAAAGTCCTGCTGGGTATCCTGGTTCTGGCTTTGGTCGTAGTTGGCATCAGATGGTACTATCAATCCGACTATTATACCCAGTTAAAAGAAACCTATCCTTTCCTGAAAAAACTCTACTTCTCGCACTGGATCAGTATTGTTCTTTTTATCTCTCTGCTGCTCATTTTCCTTTTTCGCAACGTACTAAAAAATGCTATCACCAAAGATCCGGACTCATTTTACTCCAAAGCCTTTCTTACCTTTATCGACCGCGATAAAATAGGGATTATCTTTGCCGTTATTATCCTGATAAGAACCGGTGAATTCATGCTCTCTTTGATGGTTGCTCCATTTTTCGTGGACCTGGGAATCAAAGTACACTACGGCTGGATTTCCTCTGCGGTCGGTCTTCCTTTGTCTATTGCCGGTGCTATGATCGGCGGCTGGATGATCTCACGATTTACCCTTAAAAAAGTAATCTGGCCTTTTCTCCTTCTCCAGAACCTGACAAATGGTGTCTATATGATTCTGGCACTTTCCCTGCAAAAATTCATAACTTTAAATACCGGCGCCGGCACCCTCCAGTCCATTGGCACAATAAACCTTTCACTTGTGGCAAGTGTTCACGCCTTTGACCAGTTCGCCGGCGGCCTTGGCACATCAGTCCTTATGACCTTTCTGATGCGTATCTGCCTGAAAGAATATAAAGCCGCCCATTATGCTATTGGTACTGGCTTTATGAGTATCAGCGGTGTAATCGTTGGTGTTCTTGGTGGCTTTCTCTGTGCATGGCTCGGGTATGGTTACTTTTTCGGTATCAGCTTTCTTCTATCAATTCCCGGTATGATCGCGGTGCTCTATTTACCAGATCATATTTATCATAAGAATATCGTTTAAAAACATCTTCCTTTTCATTGAGAGATACCGGCTTCAGTAGAAAAACCGGATATCTCACATTCGTTCGATATGACAACAAAGAAGTTATTAACGAGTGGGTAGCAAGGCTATAGCGCCCCAAGTGGGCATATGCGCTAACTTAAGCTTTCTTTTAAAAAAATATTGAATGTCGAGTGGGGGAATTTCGAAAGCACAAAGGACATAATAGAAAAAACCAGAATGGTTTATCCACCATATGCTTAAGAACGAACAGTGACAATGATGAAGGAAAAAAGATTTAAAACCCTCAAAATTCATTATTCAACATTCGATATTTCCCTCAGTTTTGGGGCTTTGTAAATCTAAAGTTAGCGCCAATGGGTAGCCCTCCCCCACGCGGGAAAAAATGGTTTTTAGACATAATTCCGAAACTATAATTTCCCCTTGGATACTCTATTATAAAACTGTATATTTATACGTTATCCGTTAAAAAAAGGAATACTAAGCAGGTGTAAATTCTAATGAAAAAAGTGATCTTTCTTCTCTCTCTGTTATTAATCCTTAGCCCCTTGCCAAGTAACGCTATTGAGTCACTTGATGATATACTGGTCGGCGGTATCTACCGCATGGAGCTTTTTGCCGATAAAGTACTTGAAGGGATTATAGAGGAAAAAACAGACTCCTCGCTTATTATTGAATGCCAGGGCACACCTTATTCTTTTAACGCGCATCTTATTAAAAGCTATACCCTTATTGCACCACCGAGAAAGAAATCCGCTGACGGTTCCGAGGTGCTCTCCTTTGAGGAGTTGCTTCATAGTTCGGGTGCGGTGCGTAAAGTAAAAATCAGCATTTCAAACGGATCCGTGTTTAAAGGTAATATAAGTGCAATCGATTCAGAAACGGTCAGTCTTGATGTCGGTGGTTCGGTGATTCCTATTTCCAGGGAGATTATTAACCGGATCACCACACTGGTACCGGAAACAAAGAAACAGGAACAGCTATCTAAAGTACAAAAACCGCAAAAACCTCAGGGCCCCTTTGATACGGTATATGTACTCAATCCCAAAACGGATGAATACGGGAGACGTCTCAATCCTCTCATGATTATCGGGCAGATTCAGTCGGATGAAGCTGATGGGCTTATCATGATCACCCCGCAGGGTGCAAAAAGAAAAATCTTGCGAGATCGTATTGTCCGGATAAAACAGCATACAGAAGATAACTTTGAACAGAAAATCAAAACCTATGCAAAGTCGTTGTTCTGCCCGGCAAACATGATTCTTGTTGACCTCCCGCCGGGGAAAGAAGGCCGTCCCTTTTTTAAAGTATGTATTGACAAATATGAATACCCGAACCAACGCGACGTGACCCCGAAAAACAATATTTCTTTCAATGATGCCCAGGAACTATGCAGCAAAGTGGGTAAACGCCTCTGTACCGTTGAAGAGTGGCAGTGGTCCTGCAGCGGCCTTGAAGGGTACACCTACTCCTATGGCTATCGACTGGAAAAAGTATACTGCAATAGAGAAGGGAATAAAAACATTGAGCCATCCGGTAACCGCTATAAATGCGTCGGTAAATTCGGCGTGTATGACATGGTTGGTAATATTTTCGAATGGGTATCGGATGCAAAAGGGAATCCCATGCTTATGGGTGGCCCCTATTCAAAATGCCAGACTGTCTCGCCGGGTATGAAAGGCCAGGCAAAATCTTCCGTTGGTTTCCGCTGCTGTAAAAGTAACTAGTGTCTGTTAACCGTTTACATTTGAGATCTTTTTTTTATTACAAAAGTCATGGTGAGCGAGCCAGTCCTGAGCGAAG
>CBDVBE010000494.1:0-4182 GCA_965372145.1 uncultured bacterium
AAGGCTGGTGTTATCACCAAAAATCAGTTGTTTGACATATTCAACACCCATCAGTTTAACCAGCCTGTCCACACCGTGCCGTTTAGCAATATGCGTTATCTCATGGGCGAGAACGCCGGCAATCTCAGCCTCATTCGCTGCGGCTTTAATGAGGCCCGTGTAGATAAAAACATATCCCCCGGGGATAGCAAAGGCATTAACGACTGTATCTTTGTCAATAACGGTAAAGTCATATTTCAGATACTCGTTTTCCGGACGGACAGTCTGGTGGTCCGCGATCCAGTGGCCAATAGAGTCAATATAGCCAAACAACAGCCGGTTCTTCTCATTCCCCACCGTATCAAGCACCGGATACTCATCGGCATCCGCGAGAATCTGGTTATAAAAATCCGTACCCATGTTCACTTCATCTTCATCAGTAACAAACCAATCGGATAATTCGCTGCACGTATACAGAAAAGTAAGAGTGAAAATTATTGTGATAAGAAAGGCTGCTCTTCTCATACATTTCCCCACTTCACGTTTTGTAAACCAGATTGAAGTCACTTGTATAAGTTTTTTTCGGGTAGATATATCGTATAGTATATATTACGGTAAATCACTATTCCAGAGTAAGCATATTTTAATTACATCCCGGGGGTTTTCGGTAAAATACTAGAATTTGAGGATTAACAATCATATAATTAAGACGACGTTAATGAATTGTATATCATCACCTTACAGAAGGATACCATAATGATAAGAAACTCTATTCTTATGATTATAGCGCTCTCATGTACCTTTTCCGACACCTTCTCACAATCAACAGTAAAGAAAGTATTAGAAGGCACCGGCCATATTATTTCAGCTTCCATCGGCCCCGTATGGATTCAGGATTTTTTTGAATATTCTCCGAAAGGTGATAGGCTGGCATGGCAGGCTGAGGCAAAATATGGAAGATTATGGTACGCTCGAATCGGCCTTGGTATCAGTACAGGCATTACCTGGCATGAGGTTTCAAAAAAAGAGGAAATAGTAGTCGGCAGTGACCAGATAGAAAGAACCATCTGGGAAAAGAAGAGACGTATTATCCCCGTCTGTTTGTTTCTTCATTATGCTCCCCGTCCAAAGGCCCGCATTCAGCCGGTTCTGAAAGGCGAGGCCGGCCTCAATATTATGGATTATACATGGGTACAATATGACGCGAATAATAATCCATTGTATGATGAAAGTAATGGTTACTATTTCGGTATCTTATTAAAAGGCGCTCTTGATATCCATTATAAACTGGGTGATTATCTCTCCCTTTTTCTTGGCGGTACTGCGCAATACAGCAGAGTGGAACGCAGAAAAGAGGATGCCAATAATTTGACACATTTTATAGATTTGAACGGCGGTTCCTTGAGGTTTGGGGTGCAGTTGATACTTTAGACATATTCTTAATTATAATCGATATAAATAAAAAGCCGGTGCTGAATTCACACCGGCTTTTTTAATTACCAATTAATTAAAAATGCTTATTCAGGCTTTTTCCCTTTAAATACACAAATTCCAGTATTTGAAGTTTCTCCGGAAACAAATTTGATCAATCTATTAGCGCCTGCATTTGTCTGTAATACAACTATTTGACCTGCAGTAAGACGAAGTAATTGTTTCTTATCAGTAGCAGCAGTCCAAATTGCATCAATCTGTGCCTGATTGACAACAGTATCAAAGTCACAGGTGACAATTGCCATCTGGGTCTCATTCTGGGTTGTCCAATCTTTTGGTGGATGTAATGCAACACCAGCCTGTTTCGGAGAATAAAACACATCTGCAACTCTATTTTTAAAGGCTTCATTTGAATACCAGACATCGATCTCAGCACAGTTTGTTGAAGCATCTGCCACTTTATAGATTACCATCAAATCAGCATCCAAAGATGAGCCGTATGTAGAATTATTCCATGAACCTAATGTGTCCTGAATCGTCACGACATTGGTATCTATAACTGTTCCGCTATTAACACCAAAATCGAATGATTTTGAACTTGTTGCAGAACCTGCGGTTACTGAAATATTAAACGTATACGTACCGCTAGTTACTGTAGTAAGCGCTTCAATTGTCAATGCAAGATCACTTGTCAAATCAATATTATCAGAAGCCGTTATAGCTACATAATCAATATCAAAATGGCTGGTCGCATCCGTTGTACCAGAAGTCACTGAAAAAGTAAATGCTGAGTGATCAATATCAGGACTTGCCTCTACAGAGCCTGCAATTGGTGCAGTAATACCCACAGTCAGACTATCCGGAGGGTTGGTTAATGTAATAGTCACACTGTCATCATCACTCACCGGATCATCAAGACAACCCCACATCATGAACATCACTAATCCGACAACTGAAAGAACGGTAAGTTTTTTGAGAAGATCTACTGCGTTTCTCATTAAAACCTCCTTAATGAAAAAGAAATGAATAATGGATTTATTATCTGCCTATTAACGTTAAAATTATATTATATATACCATGTTCGCAAGTATAAATGTTATATAAAAACCCCTTTCGGGGAGTAAGTCAGCCCATGAAAAGCCTGCCTGATCTCTCATTCAGTAGTAAGACAATATTACTTTAATACCGGATAAAAGACAAACTTTTTTTTCCCTTCCTGAATAAAAATATCTAGCCATTCTTTCTGATCTATCACCTCCTTTCTGTTGTTTAAAACGACAGCCCTGACATGACGTGTGCCGGGGGCAACCGGTATTCTGGTAATATGAATCGTCCGTGGTAATAAAAAGCAGAGCCTGGTATCTGCCTTTTCAAGCTGATCGGCTAAAAAATCCGTGCCGAAATTAAGAAATAGATTTGCTAACGGTGATTCTGTCCTCAAGGCCTTTTTAGTTCGCTGTTGCGCAATTGTCCGTAACACCACACGAAGAGCTGTCCGTGCAATTGTTTTCGCATGATTATCGTGTAAATCTTTCTCCAATAAAAGATCCGTATCCGTTAATGGTATACTCAGCATCTCTTTCCCTGAAGTATCATCCAATACTATGGCAAAACGGTCAGCCTCTGATTCTCTTTCTACAAACGACGGCAGCGCGAATTTTATATGAAATGTCGTACCGGATTTCGTTTTTCCATCACCTGCTTCCTTATCAGGAATAGGCGGTGCCGGCAGAGGCAAAGTAACCGTATCGCCATAGGGATTTCGATAATGGATAATGAGCACCCCGTCTACTACATACGTGCCCCAGTATACTGTTTCCCCAAGAATAGGACCTAAACCGGCGTAACCGATAAGTATAATTTCACTCTGTGGTATCTTATACAACCCGGGAATATTTTCCTGCTCATTTTGTGGCTCAAGTTGCAGCTCTTCAATATCATGCTCTCGCTCATCGTCGAGTAATCTGTAATAGGCAAGATCGCTTACCTGGGACGGTACCGGTACAGGCCCGTTCCGGTAAGCAGAAACTGATTTATACAGTGCAATAACCGCATCATCATCGTCTCCCTGGGCATCATATAGAAGAGAAGAGAGGAAATGTGCCATACCATCATCATTGTACTTATCTTTACCCTTATCTTTTGATTTAAAACGGTCAAAGACAAGCCTCACTTTTCGCATCTCAACAAGCGCTTCATCAATTTCATTTTTTGCCAGGTAATTGAATGCCAGGAACTGATGCAGGAGGACCTGCTCGTATCGCCGGGCACGATAAGGCCGCAGGTTATCATTGGTCAAGATACTCGCTATTTCATTGGTGACTGATCGGGCATAGAGATCATCAAGTACTTGTTCTGCCTTTTCAAGATGTGTTATACTGGAATCAAACTGGCTGATATAGTGATACAGCAATCCAAGATCAAACCAGTAAAGAAACCGGTTCAGGTTGCCATACAGATCGCGAGATTGCTTTATCTTATCAATAGTCTTTTGATACTCTTGAGTGGTAAACGTCTCCTTCAGCAGTTGTATCCGTTTAGTCTGACGCGTAGTACATGAAAGGAGCAGTACACAAACAACGATACAGTATATGCCATTTTTATAATAACGTTTTTGCATAAAAGGCTAAGTATAATTGGTAACCGTTCAAAGGTTCAAAGGTTCAGGGTTCAGGGTTCAAGGTTCAAGGTTCAAGGTTCAGAGTTCAAAGTTCAGAGTTCAAGGTTCAAGGTTCAGGGTTCAGGGTTCAGGGTTCAGGGTTCAGGGTTCAA
>CBDVBE010000495.1:0-4169 GCA_965372145.1 uncultured bacterium
GCATGGATTCCCGCCAAAAGCATGCGGGACTGACGTTTTCGGGAAAGCACTATTTAGTTTATCCGGGTTAGGTTTATCCTTCTTATTGGATAAAAACCATGACGAATATATTATTTTCATTCAGCTTCATCTCTATGGGAATTGAAAGGTGATAGGAATTTACAGAAAGTTATGAGACAGGTGAAAACTCATTTGATTCAAAAGTCAACGGCACTTTTTATTATAGTAATGATCGTATTGTGCGTTGCTCCCTTTCTCGGTATGAAAATAATCAACCCGGTGAAACTGCTTTCCGGTGAAATGGATTCACATATCTTCTTTTCGATCCGCGTTCCCAGGGTGCTTATCGGTTTTACCGCAGGAAGCGGTCTGGCACTCTGCGGGATGGTTTTTCAGGCACTGTTTCGCAATCCGCTCGCTACGCCGTTTACCCTGGGAATCGCAAGCGGCGCCTCTTTCGGCGCAGCCTTTATGATACTTCTGGGATGCACCGGCACGTTTCTCGGATTACCCTGCAGCTCATATGGCGCTTTCTGCGGCGCTGCTGCTGCAATGTTTCTTGTGTATGGTTTCGCATCATTACAGAGAGCCGTCTCGAATCTTACTATACTTCTCGCAGGTATTGCGGTAAGTTTCCTCTTTTCCAGCCTGCTTATGTTCGCCCAGTTCCTCAGCAGTTTACGGCATTCTTTTCAGATTATCCGCTGGTTAATGGGTGGCCTTGAAGTCTACGGCTATCAGGATGTTATTTCCATGTTTCCACTGGTACTGCTGGGCATAATCGTCATTGCAATGAAACTTCCGGAACTTGACCTGCTGGTAACCGGTGAAGATATTGCGCGGACAAGAGGTGTACCGGTGGCGAGGACGAAAACCATTCTCTTTTTCGCAACCTCGATCACGGTCAGTACCATTGTCGCTATATGCGGTCCGATCGGATTTATCGGTATGATGTCACCGCATATATGCAGACTCATATTCGGTAACCGTCACAAGATTGTCGGTCCGGTAACGTTTCTGTTTGGCGGGACATTTCTGGTTGTTTGTGATACCATTGCAAGAATTGTCATAGCCCCGGCTGAGATGCCGGTTGGTGTTATCACCTCACTTCTCGGCGGGCCGTTCTTCCTCTGGATACTCTTTACCAATAGTACCGGGAAACGATGATGATTACCCTGGAAAAATTGACCTTCGCTTATACTGATAAAACGGTGCTGAAAGATATCTCTCTGCAAATAGCTCCCCGGGAGCGGTGGGCAATCATCGGCAGAAACGGTGTGGGAAAATCAACATTGATTCGCTGCATTGCCGGACTGGAAAAGGGATATACAGGAACCGTAACAATTAAAGGAAAAGATGTGTTCTCCTATACACCGCGTTCGCGTGCGAAAATTATCACCTATGTTCCCCAGGCACAGGGGCTGGAGATACCATTTACCGTGTATGACTACGTCATGATGGGACGATTTCCCTATCAGGGATTTATGGCCGCGGCTACTGCTGAAGACAGAAGGTTTGTGGATGAGGCTCTCCAGTTGACAGATACGGATTCGTTTAAACACCGTCCGATGAATACCCTGAGCGGCGGAGAGGCCCAGCGGGTGCTGCTGGCCGGTGCGGTTTCCCAGAACACCGAAATACTGCTGCTGGATGAACCGGCGACGTTCCTTGATCCGCTGCACCAGGAGTTGATTAAGAAGGCACTTGACCGGATTCATAACGAATACCGCTGTACCATCCTCACGGTAACTCACGATATCAACAGCGCACTGTTTCACAATAATAACGTATGTGCCCTGGTTGACGGGGCCGTGTATTATGCAGGGGAGACTGAGAAATTGCTTGCAGATTACCGGTCACTGAGAGATATTTACGGGCTGCCTTTTGTAAAAGGAAGCTGTGAAGGAACCGGGAGAACTTTTGTGATGCCGGATAGCGATAATCATATAAAAATTTAGCGTTCCCCTGTTTTAAAAGTGTATTTTAAATATACCCCGAGTGTAATGTCTTTGATGCGTTACTATAACTGATATGGATACACTCTCTCGATACTCGATAAAGCGTAAAATTAATTCCGGTGGCATGGCAACCGTGTATCTTGCGGAAGATACGTTTCTTCACAGGGAAGTTGCCATTAAGAAGATTCATCCGCATCTTCTGGAACGGCCGGAAGCCATCCAGCGCTTCAATAACGAAGCAAAAATCATTGCTTCACTTTCGCATGAAAATATTGTCACTGTCTATGACTATGGTGAAACTGACCGCGAACGATACCTGGTTATGGAATATATTGACGGCCATACTCTCGTTGAAGTAATTGAAAAATATGGCATTCTTCCCAATATTGTGCTCATTAATATCTTGATTCAGGTGTTATCAGGGCTGAAAGCTGCACACAGTAAAGGTGTTTATCACCGTGATGTTAAACCGGATAATGTCATGATTGATAGAAACGGTTGTGCGCATATCATGGATTTCGGTATCGCTTATCTGGTCAATCAGGAATCAATGACACTTACCGGTTCCTTTGTCGGTTCTCCAAGCTATATCGCCCCTGAACAGCTAGCCGGCGGCCCAATTACAGAAAAAAGTGATGTCTTCTCTTTCGGTAGTCTCTGCTATGTCTGTGCTACTGATAACACACCGTTTAGTGGAGATAATCCGAATGCAATATTTCATAAAGTCGTCAATGAAGAGCCGCTTTCACCGTTGACGTATAATCCGGAAGTCCTTCACTGGCTTAATGATTTTATTATGCATTGTCTTCAAAAAGATCCGCAGAAGCGACCGGATACACAACACTGCATAGATCAACTTATTGAAAAATGTAATACTGATGGCATTATATTAAACAAGGCACGATATGCCGTGTTCTGCGCAGATCCTGAGAAGTACCACAGGCACGAGAGGAAGGAATTATATCAGCTATACCATAAAAAAGCACATGGAAATTATTCGAGTCGTAAATATGTCGCAGTCCTTAAAAACATCGATCAAATGCGTGCATATGATCAATTAGATGTAGAAGACACCCAGTTATTTAGAAAAATAGTAAACAGGGGAAAAATTAAACGGGTTGTTCTCTCTCTTCTGATATTTGTCTTTGCATTAGCCGGTTTTTTTATCCTGTTGGAAAATCTGCCTGCTATTAACACTGAATCGGATATAACTTCAAATGAAAATCGAAATGATTCAACATTACAAGTTGTCCTGAAAGAGGGGACCTCTTCTCATATCAACGATTCTTTGAATAAAATAGAAAAAACAGATGTATCTCTCCACAAAAAGCCTAAAAGACAGATTGTGCGCTCAAAGGTGCCAAGATCAGTATCCTCAGTTTCCGTTAGAAAACCTGAAATTAGACAGCAATATGGATATTTGAATCTCCATACCAATCCTCCCTGGGTAACAGTGATTATTGATGACATCAAAGTTGGGAAGACACCGAAAACCGGCATTATCCAATTAAAACCGGGTGAACATAGATTAATTCTTGAGAAAGTAGGATATCTAAAAACTGATCACAATATAGCAATCTCTGAAAATGATACGTTAAATAAGAAAGTCTTAATGAGAACTGCGGGAGCGGCAGATAAAAAAATGTAAATAAATAAACCTCCATTTTCATACCAGCGACTATTATATAAACTTATCTCTCTTGTAATATCCCCGAAGAATACAACGTTATAGTAAACAGAAACATCTGGCAAGAAGTAAAGATTTTATATCAGTTTCAGCCATTTATCGCTATTTAATAAAATTTAAAAAAAATAGTGAAATGTGATCACCGTCACAGATTTTATTTTGCGTATTATGTATATATAACTATCGATTCTATACAAAATTTTATTTAAAAACCTTATTTTTGCTTTCAACACCTTAGTAACCAAGGGAAACCAACTAATCTCTAAACCTTATTTTATATGAAAATCGAATATTAAACATTACCAGGAAACGTTGGAGAAGCAGGTAATAAGGTAAGGAGGGTGGAGGGATTGTCCTTTGTCTACTAAGGTTTATAGTACCTAAATTGAGCGATTGTTAGTATGGAATTGAATTTTTATAACCTCACCCGCGGCCCCTCTCCTACCAGAGAGGGGTGCAATAAGGTGGTTATATTATAATAGTAATTTACATTATATCAAACAGGTATTGATTTTATAAGGCCA
>CBDVBE010000496.1:0-4168 GCA_965372145.1 uncultured bacterium
ATATCATAATTTAATAGCCAAATTCTTTTTCTACTTCGGTAATTGATTCCTCAATAATATCCATTCCCATCGCGGCAAATTTTTCATCCATTATCAAGGGAGGTGACATTCTTAATATGTGTCCTGCCGGAATCCATGCCAATCCTTTGGTGAAGGCCTTTTGGTAGACCAGTTTGCCTGCTTCACTAAATGGCTCTTTCGTCTGTTTATCCCTGACCAATTCAATCCCCAGCAAAAATCCCTTCCCTTTAATATCGCCAATGATAGGGTGCTCTTCCTGCATCCTCTTCATTCGCTTCAAAAACCATTTTCCCACAGTTCGTACATTTTCGAGAATATCTTCTTCTTCAATCACTTCAATAGAAGCTAAAGCAGCGGCACAAGCCATAGGATTGCCTCCATAACTTGAGGAAGCTGATATCAATTCCAACGCATCGGCATATTCTTCTTTTACAACCATTGCAGTAACCGGGAAACCATTTCCAAAAGATTTACCGAAAGTAACAATATCCGGAATCGTATCCCAATGCTCAAGACATAGCCATTCTCCTGTTCGCCCCATTCCGGCAAGTACTTCATCACTAAACAGCAATATATTATACTCATCACAAAGCTTTCTTAATTTTGGAAAAAAATCATCCGGTGGAAAAATTGAACCGCCCCAGCCCTGCGCCGGTTCGAGAACAAAAGCAGAGACATTGCCAACCGTACCTTCCTGTATGAATTCTTTATAGAAATCAATATAGGCGTCCGTATCAATAGAGCCGTCTGCTTTGGCAAAGGTTGGTCTGTAAGGATTCGGACGGGGAACCATGTAAAAACCAGGCGCCCGTGTCGGGCCATAACTAAAAACATCACCTCGTAACATTTGTGCCAGACTAACCGCTCCCATCGATTTTCCATGAAAATCCCGATAGCAGGAAATAAATTCCTGTTTACCTGTAATTGCACGTGCAGCCCGTATTCCGGCTTCCACAGCTGACGCTCCATCGCTGTAAAATTGCATACCGTTAAGGTTGCCAGGTAAAATTCCGGCCAGCTTTTCAACCAGTTTTTCCTTTACCGGTGTTGTGAAATCGTGGCAGTTCATTAGTTTGTTAGCCCATTTCGACACTGCTTCACTTATTTTAGGATGACAATGTCCTAACGAAGTTACATAAATACCTGACGAAAAATCAAGATATCTGTTTCCGTCAACATCCGTTAATGAAATCCCGTGGCCCTCCTCAAAACTGACAGGAAATAGCTTTACCTGCGAACTCAATCCTCTGAAGTAGCGGGTTGTATTCTTATGCATTTTCAGCGATTTCGGACCAGGCGGCGGTACTACAATATCCGGTAAATTTTCAGCGCTTTTTTTCCACCAATTTTTATTCATTTTAATATCGATTTAAGTTTATTGATATTATGATTAAACCTATCATTTTCTCTTAATATCTTTTATCTCTGACTGTTTTTTGCCTAAAATAACTATTGTTTTCGGTATTCCCAACATAAATTATTAACACAGCTTCGCAAATTTACTGTGTGAAATATTATTTTACAATATAACTTCAATTTATTTCTCAAAATGAGTAAATTCCTTAATCTTAACACGACAACTGGCCTGATCTGTTTTTGAGAGGTCTATATCATACTCATATCCAAGTGGTTCTAGCACTCTCCGGTAAAGAGCATCACAGTGTTCACAGTAATCACGATAAGGTTCTATATGTTTGCATTCAAGCAGTCTGCCTTTAGAAGGACAGTGATGCATTGTTATTGTAAATTCTCCGGCTTCCTCGTCCAATTCCATTGTAAAATCGGCCGCTTCTTCATTCAGGGTTTGGTTCCAATAGATCCAACAGCCACGAATACCATTTTTGATAACAAGGTCTTTGAGATTTGTCAGAAAAATATCTGACAGGTAATTCCAAAAACCGACAACCGCCGCTTTACCTTCCTTCTCTTCAATATATTTGAAAAGCTCACTATAAGCAGGAATAAATTCTGTACATGAAATCATTTTGATCTTCTATAAAAACGTTGAATACTTGAACCATTTTCCTTATTATACTCAAGCAACTTAAATTCAAAAGGAGTGTCCCTGCATATTGTTCTGTTAATGGTGGTTATTGTCTCATGGAATAATTCAGAAACAAGATGTCCGTTCGCTTTAATATGCGTGACTGCCGGTGAAGCAAGAACATGAATGATTAACTCTCTCTGTGAGAATTCTATATTAAATTCAGCTCCTTCAATTTTATAGATTTCTTCATAGTGCTCTTTGATAGCAATCAATCCTTTTTCTTTCAGAGATTTTTTCAAAGGTAAATAGAAAGAGTTGGCAAATTGTTTTAAATATTCAGTGACCGATCCCTTTCCAAATTTTTTGTGTAAATAATCGATTCCATAATTTAAAGCTATATGGAAGTCCTTATGGAGATACCGGTTATCTGAAGCTTTTCGTGTTAAAATTTCTTTTGGCATTATTTCCTCCCTGGACTTACATTTTTTAAGCTAATGAAGCAGTTTCCATTACACCTTTGAAAAAGCGTGGTGATCACCATCCCTAAAACACCAGGGTGTACCTGTAGACATCTGCCGTCCAAATGTCAGGCCCACCCCCACGTTTACCAAGGCGTATCAGGTACATCTCCATTTCCTGTGTCTCACGGTTCTCCAGTAAAGAAAAGTTCGAGAGCTGCAGATGTTCGGAATCCTTTTCCGGGTCCCTGTCATCAATCACTGTTACCGTGTCCTTTCTGAAAGACGGATACTCCTCGTCAATCTCCACAATCTGGAGAGGGTATCTTGGTGAGTTCCCATCTGGCGGTACATCAGGAATATTGCCCACCCAATAGAGCTTACCTGTTTTAGAACTGCGGATGGTCCTGGCGATAGACGCCGGCGAGTAAAGCTGCTCCCCTGTGTCATAGCGCATGTCTTTTACCTCACTCCAGTTGAGTCCTCCGTCCTTTGAAACGGAGAACCATTTTCTCCCGGGGTATTTAACCGGATCCAGTCCTGTGTTAGAGCCCCGCATGATGAGGAGCAGGTTTCCGTTGGTAAGCTCACTGAGATTCAGCTCTACGAGTCCCCTCGTTGACTTCTGGCGCGGCAGAAAGACGGATTTTGATTTGGTCCAGTCGTAGTCCTGGCGCACTTTATTCCACTTTCCGACAAAGCACATAGCGCCTGCAACGCAACCTTCCCGGTAGTCATTAGGAAACACCGACGGAAACTTCTCGTCCTCTTCGTCTCTGTACGGTACAGGAATTGTCGAACTCACGATAACAGTGCCATTTGACAAAGCGATAGCATCTCCGATATACATTTCGTTTGTCCGGTAGTACTCCGGATTTCCCCAACTGTCAGGATCGAAGTCGGGACCATCTTCATACCTGAACTGGCGTGCTTTTCCCCATGTCCTGCCATCGTCATCAGAAAGCTGGTAGAAACCGTGATCACAGAAGAGACGGTTCCCATTCCATATCTCTTGCATAGCCACTTCGGGTTTACCTGTAATAATTCGCTGAAATTCAGGTTTAATGAGCCTGCCCGATACCGGGTCGTACGGACCTGTTCCACGCTGTGATTCTCCGCCCTTTTTCGTAAACTCCCCCTGGGTTGGCGCCTGTTTGTATTCGAGTTCCCAGTCTGACCAGTTTTTACCGTTGTCCTCTGATGTACGCCGCCGCACTGTATCAGCCCAGTCACTCGATCGTATTGTACTCCGCACCTCTTCACGCCGCAACTTCCGGCCAATATAAGTCATACTGACACTGGTACCCACCCGTGGCTCAGGTGAAGGCACGTATAGTTCCTTTTTTATTTGACAAATTGGTGCTTTGGCTCCACCCTTCCTGTAATGGTTCCGGGATGTCATACCGTGAAGAAATTCCGGAATTGCCCAGGTTCCAACGATTGAGGTTACTCCAAGAAGGGAACCCTTTTTTATAAAAATACGCCGGGTAATTTTGTTTATTTTTGTCATGTTTTCCTTTTTATGTTACGAAATTTATAGCTTACTCGTCCACTCAAATATATCAGTTTCAATCATTTTCAAGCTCAATCTTCACAGAATCCAACACAGGAAACCGATCACCGTTATCTGAAACAAAAATTGCTTTATACTGAAGGCAGCGATCTTCTTTTTTAAAGGAAAAAGTTTTAAACGAACGATCAC
>CBDVBE010000497.1:0-4165 GCA_965372145.1 uncultured bacterium
GATTGCGGATTGGGGATTGCGGATTGGGGATTGAAAAAATCCAAAATCCAAAATCAAAGTTCAGGGTTCACGTTTCTCGCTTCTCCGCTTTCACGCTTCACGCTTCACGCTTCACGAACATTTAATCCGATTCTCTAAAAATTTTTTAGTAATTACATGTATCGATACCTCTTTACGAATAAAACATATCCGTCTTCAATGGATTTTTTTCATGGTATTATGTATTTTTTTCATAATTAAGACACACTATCAGAAAGGCCGGGGGTTATGAAAAAACAACATACACTGACAATCATATCAATTGGGATAATTCTTTTCGCACTATTGAACATGAGCTTAACCTGCGAAGAAAGCACACCTGTCAACGACCCTGTAATTGCCCGTGTCGGCAGGTCTATCCTAACACTGGACGATTTAAATAAAAGCATTCCTCCGGAATATAGTAATCAAATCACTCATAAGCAGCGAATTAACTATGTGAAGCAGTGGATTGATACAGAACTTCTGTATCAGGAGGCGTTGCGGCTGAAAGTCCATAAAGAAAAAAAGATATGTAAACGCCTGGAACAGATGAAAAAAGCTCTATTAAGCGCGGAAATGATCAGCAGGAACTCATCTGGTATGCATAAACAGAACATTACTGAAGAAACCATTACTGAATACTATGAAAAACATAAAGAATCATTTATACGAGAATCAGATGTGGTCAAATATGTGGAAATTATTGTTGAGAACCTGGTTGCCGGATGGAAAGTAAGAAACATGGTTACCGCAACCAATTTCCTTGAACTTGCCAAACAATACTCCTCAATACCGGTACCGGACCCCAACACCTTTCCTTTTATACCGCTTAAAAGCCTTCCTCCTGAAATTTCAGATATCGTTTTCAGCATCAGACTCAACGGAACAACCAGTCCGATAAAAATATCTGACGGCGTCCATATCATACGGGTTCTGGATAAACAAAAAGCAGGGGAGATCTGTCTGCTGGAGGAAGTCCGTGAAGAAATAATCAGCACACTGTCCGCTCAGTCCCAGAAAAAAGATATAGAAAATCTGTTAGCTGCACTCAGGCAAAAATCTGATTATATATTTAATTTTGAAATAATTACTCAAGGTCAAAATGATCATTCGGACAATGCCGGTGCGGTATCCGATGAAACAGGGACCTCAACAGAAGGCTTTACTAAAGAAACGGTGACTCAATGAATCGTGTATATCGAATACTTTGTTTTGTTTTTCTTTTCCTTACCACCATCCGGGCAGCAGAAAAGCTTGATGGTATTATTGCTGTCGTGGGAGACTCTGCCATTCTCTCATCCGAGCTTAATGCATACATGTTCCTGAAAATCAATCAACTTGGTTTAAAACCGGATTCGCTCGAAATAAATATGCTGCGCTATAAACTCCTCGATGAACTAATTGAGGGAAAAGTGCTCCTCGTACATGCTGAAAAAGACACGAACATTTCTGTATATGCCGATGAAATTGAGGGTGAACTCGGCAGTCGAATTGATTATATCCTTCGGCAGAACCGCATCTCTATAAAGGAATTTGAAGCTCTGCTTGAAAAAGAACAGGGCATCAGCCTGGTAAAATTTAAAAAGGAGATCCGTCAGCAGATACGCCAGGAATTACTCAAACAAAAAGTTCAGCAATTCTATATATCTTCAAACAAAATCAATCGAAGTGATGTGGAAAGTTTCTTTAATGAATATCAGGATAGTCTGCCGGCTTTGGGTAAAAGCATTCACTTGTCAAAAATAACCATACATCTTACACCTTCCGATGAGGTCCGTCAAAAGGCGTACACAAAAATAACCTCTTTAAAAGAAATGCTTGATAATGGTGATGATTTTACTAAAATCGCCAGGCTCCATTCAGAAGGCCCCAATGCAGCCAACGGAGGTGATCTGGGATATATTGCAAAAGGCACCTTGAACGAATTAAACTTTGAGGAGAAAATCTTTTCGTTAAAACCCGGTGAAACCAGTGATCCATTTGAATCACGGCTCGGATTTCATATAGTAAATATTCTTGACCGTAAAGACCAGAAGGTACAGGTCCGTCAATTGTTTGTGAGGATCACCCCTCCAGAAAAAGAAGTCCAAAATACTCTGGCGCTTTTCGATTCACTCAAGACACCTTGTGCTTCAAAAGATTGTTTTATTAAAGCCGTACAAACCTATAGTACCGATGATGCCTCAAAAGCCCGTAATGGTCAGATGAAATGGTCTACCCTTAGCGAACTTGACACAAAAACAAAAACTGCCTTTGATACCCTCACGGTTGGTACTGTCTCTTCCCCCGTAAAAAAGGAAAACAGTATTTCTCTCTATAGAATCGATGATATTAAAGAGAATCGACAGCTTACTCTTTCTGAAGACTGGAACGAAATAGCACAGATTGCCCAGCGTATTTATACACAGAAAAAGCTTATTGACCTTGTGATTAAGTGGCAACAGGAAACATTTATTGATATAAGGTTGTAACGATACTTGTGAATTACTCCGCACTTGCTCCACTGTATGATCGAATAATGGCACACGTCGAATATAATCAGTGGCTCAGATTGATTATGAAAATAACCTCAGAGTACTTTACCCACAACAAACCGACAATTCTTGAATTGGGTGCGGGAACAGGCACCCTCGGCACCATGCTGATAGAAAATGGCTTTCCATACTACGGTTCTGATTTCTCTTCAGGTATGTGTAAAGAGGCGCTTAAAAAGGGATTGCCTTTTTTTTGTGCTGATGCCGGAGCATTACCGCTAAAAAAAGCTTTCTCGCTAATCATTTTTTTATATGATGGTATAAATTACTACACAACGCTACAGAAGTATAGTCGCTTATTTCTTGAAATACACTCCCGCCTTGATACCAACGGCTGTTTTCTCTTTGATATAACCACTGAAACTAACTCAAAAACGAATTTTATAGATTTTGTTGATGCTGAAGACTTCGGCGATTCATCGTATGCCCGACACAGCTATTATAATAAAAAACAAAAAACTCAGCACAACGATTTTACCATCTATGTACAACATGCTGAGCGTAAAACATTCTTTACAAAATACTGCGAAACCCATACCCAGCGGATATTTTCTGTCAAGGAAATTATAAGCACATTGCCTGACACTCATTTTAATGTATTGGGTATCTGGGACAACTTCTCATTCGAGAAATTCACCCCTCGTTCAGAGCGCATTCACTTTTTAATACAAAAGATTTCTCGACTATGATTGAGTTTTCACATGTCAATAAACGGTTTGACGAAAAATTTAATGCCCTTAATGATGTAAATTTATTTATTGACAAGGGAGAGTTTGTTTTTCTCACCGGCGCGAGCGGCGCCGGTAAAACAACCCTGCTCAAACATATATACATGGAGGAGCTGCCATCAACCGGACAGGTCTTCGTCTGCGGCTACGAATCAAAGTATATGCGGCGTAGCGATATTCCCAGGCTAAGAAGGAAGCTGGGTGTTGTCTTTCAGGATTTTCGTTTGCTCTACGACCGGAATGTTTTTGAGAATGTTGCTTTTGCTATTCGGGTAACCGGTGTAAAGGAACGTATCATCAAACGCAAAGTATTTGAAGTATTAGCCCAGACCGGATTGTCACACAAATGTTCCTATATGCCCACGCAACTATCAGGAGGTGAACAGCAACGGTTATGTTTCGCACGGGCAATTGTTAATGACCCAATGGTACTCATCGCTGATGAACCAACCGGGAACCTGGATATCGATATCTCCCTTGAAATTTTTGAATTACTGAAAACAATCAACATGTGGGGAACAACCGTTATAATGGCAACCCATGATATTCAGCTAATTGAAAAATACCACTATCGGCAAATAATGCTTGATCACGGTTTTCTTGTTGGCGGAAGTAACTCATCGGTTAAACCGAAGTTTTTACGTTAGTTGTTTCATCTTTTGGTACTAAGTCAATAATCAATATATTTTCTAACGCGGGATAAACCCGCAAGTAAGTTCCTTATCAGATTCCTTTCTAAAAAACAAGAAAACAATCTGTAAGGTACTAACGCGGGGTAAACCCGCAAGTAAGTTCCTTATCAGATTCCTTTCTAAAAAACAAGAAAACAATCTGTAAGGTACTAACGCGGGGTAAACCCGCAAGTAAGTTCCTTATCAGATT
>CBDVBE010000498.1:0-4147 GCA_965372145.1 uncultured bacterium
GAAAAGCACTAAAAACGTTACTCTCCCTGCTGAATGAATTTAAAGAATTACACATTATCGTGGTCTGTGGAAAGAATAAAAAATTATTATATTCCCTTAAAAAATGTTTCAGGGATAATGGCAGTATTACTTTGTATGGCGAAGTCCCTTCACTCGCAACACTTATGGAAAAATGTGCATGCATTATTACAAAGCCTGGCATTTCAACAATTGTTGAAGCGCATGCCGCAAAACGTAAAATATTTTTAATGAAAGGTATGCCCGTTGCTGAAGACAATAACGCCCGATATGCTATAAATCATTTTAACGCAGAATGGTTTACCCTTGCCAATTTTAAACGATGGTATTCATAAGGTAAATCAGAACCCGATTATGGCACCTCACCAGAAAATCGCATTAGTTAATCCGGGAGTTCAGAAGAGATTTGCTGAATATGAGCCGTTACATATTGGATACCTGGCTGCCTATCTCCTGGCAAATAATATCGATGTGTCAATAATAGACGAATGTGCCGGTGATAACCTTAAAGAATGTTTACAAACCATTAAACCCGATATTGTTGGTGTTACTGCAACAACTCCTTTAATCCCCAGGGCATATACCATACTGTCGTATGCAAAAAAAGAGGGTATGCGTACTGTTATTGGCGGCCCCCATGCCAGTTCATTACCGGATGAAGCTAAGAAATATGCGGATTTTGTTGTTGTCGGGGAAGGGGAGAGAGCTCTACTTAAGATGGTAAATGGTGAAGCGGACAGCGGGATACTGACAGCTGATTATATTAATGATCTTGATACGATACCACTGCCTGCGCGTCATCTGATAAAACAGGAGTATTATGCAGATAAAAGAAGGCATATGCCCGTAGCTGACCACTATTTTCTGGCAAAAAGAGGGAAATTAGCATCATTGATAACCTCAAGGGGCTGTCCCTATGAGTGTATCTACTGTCATAATAGCAGGAGAAAAACGCCTGTCAGGTATACCGGCAGTGAACGAATTATTGAAGAAATAGTCTATTTAAAAGAAAAGTATCTGATAGATTCGCTGTTTTTTATGGATGATGATTTTTTTATAAACACGTCTCGATTAAAGGTACTATGTGAAATGTTGATAGACAATAAAATTCACATGGAATGGTCCGCTAACAGTCGTGTAAATACTGTTGACAAAGAAACACTGTTACTGGCAAAAGAAGCGGGGTTGAGACAAGTAAATTTTGGTATAGAAAGCGGATCGCAAAATGTACTTGATTTTTTAGATAAAAAAACGAGTGTAGAAAAAGCCGAATACGCAGTAAGAATTGCCCGGGAGGCTGGTTTGCTTGTTTATGCCACTGTGATGCTTGGAAACCCCTATGAGACAAAACAGGATATGCAGGCTACGCAAAACTTTATACTGGGAAATCACATTGACAGCCTCGGCATCTGTATTACTACACCGTATCCCGGTACAGAACTTTGGGAATGGTGTGAGCACAATAATTGTATACCGGACGAGTATGGTTGGGGCGACTTTGATATGGAGCGCTGCTCAATAGTTGCCAATACTATCTTAACCGCAAAGGAAGTTGAGCTTTTTAAAACAAGATTTCTTTTTGCATTTCTTATAAAGAGTAAATTCAGGTTTCTTCGTTTTTATTTACGGGGACTTCTATCACATCCAAAAACTTTCTTTCTGAAGGTCTTACATTTTCTTAAATTCAACTGAATCCACTGTACGAATCATTTATATTCTTCAAAGCATAAAACATATATTTCACGAACATAAATCCTGCTATCAACCTGAACACTATTTCAAATGGAATTAATCAAAAGATTTACCGGCCATGCATCTGTTTTGACAGTATTGATTCTCTGCACTGGAATTCTTTGTATTGGCTGCCGCACGCCGCATTCCGGTACCATGGTGAAAAATGTCAGGCTTACCCCTTTCTGGCCTGAATGGAAACCGCTCCCTGAATTAAGAAATACTATTCCGTTACCCGCATTATATACGGAAATCCCTGATCAGTTTCAGGACTGCTGCATATCCGGAACCAGTGACATTGATACCGCAGATCCGAATGTGTATGTGGATGATAAATGCCTGGATTTGATCCCGGTGATGAAACAGGTTAAAGCAACGCTTGCCTCGTTGATGGCCGGTGCGGTTTACCCGGATAAAAAGGACGCCCTCAGGGAGACTGCTGCTCTATTGTCAACGTGGCATGGGATTGTATTCGGTATGAAGTATATCTATATCCCGACAGATTCTATCAGGTTACATTTTCTAAACGATTATTGTGCTGTTCCTGATACGGGCTGGTATACGCGGGGAAGAAAAATCGCGGTGGGTGCAGCGCTTATTGATTCTATAATCCTCATTTCCGAAGACAAACTGCCGGAGAAAAGTGTTGAGCTTCTGCACGCCTGTTTCAAGGAGAGAAACCTGATAAGCCGTTTCGATTTAGCATTCGAACTGGTAAAATCACCGAAAAACTATTATAAAATTACTGTGCGGAATATTGTCTATGCCATACGAACTATTTCACCCTATGTTCGTGAGATGCATTTTACATTCGATACCCTGTATGTCGGGAAGAAATACTCGTTTAACGGATTCAACTTCTCAATTGAGAATAATAAGAACAGTTCTTTAATGTATTACTTCAATATCGATCCCCCGCGGGGACGCAGAATGAGATATTGCGGTGTTATAGGGGAAAACCGGGCCTTTGCCCTTAATGAAAAGTGTATCGGCACTATTCAGCCGGAACGAACCGGCTATGGATTCCGGGCGGATGTTGCCGTGTCAATTATCGGGATAAAACAGAATCAGATTCAGGATATTTTTAATTAGTGTTTGGCCGAAAAACACGCTTTTTCGGACAGGCACTAATTAAGCAAACAGATAATTCTTTAATTTTTCCCAGAAATTTCTATTGAAAAATTTGGATTCTCCTGTAAGATTAAAAAATACAAATCAAATGGATACCACTTCGTAAATCAATTATATTCCCTTTATCACGTATTATAAGCATTCTTAACGAATATTTGAGTTGTGAAAAAAAGGAAGTGAAAAAAATAAGTTTTACGGTTGGTTGCAACACTCGGTTTGACCTGAGAGCAGAGGGCCGCGCGCAAGAAAAAAGCGGGAAGAAAGAGAAAAAACAATGAATGAAAGAATGGATAGAAAACAGATAATGTTTGGCACTGCAAAAGAATTGAAAAAAAACGATAAAGAATATTGGTCAAAGGTGAATGTTGAAGAAAAGTTAAGGACTATAACCTATTTAAGGGAATGCTTTTATGGCCCAGCGGCAACTACCGGAAGACTTCAAAGAGTTTATAAAGTATTTAAACGAGCATAATGTTCGTTACCTCCTTGTCGGCGGTTGGGCTGTTGGGATTTATGGTAACCCAAGGGCGACAAAAGATATCGACTTTCTGATTGCCGTTGATGACGAGAATATTGATAAACTGCAAAAAGCAATGCTTGAGTTTGGAGCACCCACGGTTGACAAGAAGGTGTTTCAAGAAAAAGGCAATATTTTTCGCATGGGGCGTTCTCCAGTGCAAATTGACATAATTAACGAAGCTTCTGGAATATATTTTGAGGATTGTTACACAAGGCGAAATGTTATAACTGTTGAAGATATCAAAATTTCGATGATAGCAAAAGAAGATTTGATCAAGAATAAAAAAGCCTCCGGCAGGCATAGAGACCTGGCAGATGTCGAAAGCTTTGAAGAAGAGCTAGAATAAATAAACAGGATCATGTGAACACTTTTGTTATCGGCACTTTCATTTTTTTAATCCAAATTATTTCTTAATAACACCCAGACGACCCATGCTCCCCCTATGTATACCTCCCGCATACCACAAACGCCTCATAGGGGGTAGCTCCCTGCTTGTGCCGTCCCAAAAAGATATTATCTTTTAACTCTTGGTTTTTATCTCATAAGTCCGAAAAGTACAATTTTAATAGATTCCACTTAGTAAAACATTTATATTCCTGCTATCAAGAACTATGAGAACTTTTTTCCGTATATTTAATTCGTTTTAAAATAGGAAAGAATAAGATACGTTTCACAGCATAAAGGGTGTACTTTTGACAGGGAAAAAATACGTATAATGTCCCGTATAGGAACAAAGGGTGCACTTTT
>CBDVBE010000499.1:0-4139 GCA_965372145.1 uncultured bacterium
AAGTCCCTTATTAAGGGATTTAGGGATCCCAAATCGGACTTTTGCAATTACCTCAATAGAAAAATGATTTAGTCATGTATAATCAAGTTGTTAACCTCAGAAACCACGGTAAATTATACCAATATTCATGCATGATATTACTGGTGTTTTCAACTCTACTCTCCGCCGCCACCTACTACGTATCAAACTCCGGTGATGACACAAATAACGGGACCACTCCCGGCACTGCCTTTGCCACTTGTGCAAACGCGAAATCAAAACTCAAAGCGCGAGACACCCTGCTGCTCAATCGTGGTGACATTTTCAGGGACTCACTCAACCTCTCCACCATTGCGGATCCGGCCATCGGCTGTTATGGGCCTGCTGATTCACCCAAACCAATAATAAGCGGCAGTGTTGCCATTGCACCATGGAGTGTGCATAACGGTTCAGTATGGGTTGCTTCATGCGATAAAGGGATTGAAAAACTCTTCACGGATAATACACTGATGCCTCTTGCGCGCTATCCGGACACCGGATGGTTGCGTATTGATACCATGACAGAAGACAACGACGGTTCAAATACCATCATTAAAGTTGCAGCGTTAACCAGCCACCCGAATAATAGTGCCGGCTACTGGAACAAGGCGCAAATCAGATGGCGGCGCTGGAGCTGGTGGTTCGAGACCCGGCAAATCAGTTCCTATGACGGATCCGGCACACTCGCGCTTGACGGGAAGAGTATTATTCACATTGCGCTGGATTCCAAGGGGTGGGGTTTTTATATCGACAACAAGTTTGAGGAGATTTCATCGCCGGGTGAATGGTTCTACGACAGCAGTGCAAAAAAGGTGTACCTGTATCCGCCGGGGGGTGTCGATCCAAACACCCTCCTTGTCGAGGGGGCCTGCCTCTCAACCGGCATCGAGCTTGCGGGCGGCACTGTCAGTGATATCAATTTCAGGCACCAGACAAAATACGGCCTCTCTCTGGCACGAACGAGCACAATTTCCCGGTGCTGCTTTGAAGGTATCGGCGGAGATGAGGGTGGCTCTGCCCTTCGGGCAACGTGGGATATTGCCGACTCCCGCATTGTCGATAATGTGTTTAAAAACAATCTCAATATCGGTATATCCTGGTATGAAAATTCGGGAAAGCTGGGAAAAACAATTATCGAACGCGACACCCTTATAAATACCGGAACATTCCCGGGGTACGGCGGCAGCGGCACCTGGCATGCGGTGGGTATACTGGTACATCTCTCCGCCAATGTACGGGTACGGAACAACTACATTGACAGAACAGGATACGCGGGAATTCTCCTGGGCAGCGACAGCAATTTTGTGCAGTATAACATAATAAAAAATGCCATGTGGACGCTTAATGACGGTGCCGCTATTTATACCGACTGCAGCAAGAGTTTTATCCGCAACAATATCATCTATGACACCCGGGGTAACCTTGAATCCTCAGGCCCCTGGTATCCCCTCAGCCACGGTATCTGGCTGGAATATCTTGGCGAATACCGTGAAAGCGTAGTCGAAAACAACACCATTGTTCACAGTGGCTGCTACGGAATCTATCTTCGGAACAACTTTTCCTGCACCATAAAAAACAATGTGCTTTTTAATAATGACGTTGCCCAGATGAAGCTTGATGGAAGGGGGCCGGGCAATCGCACTACGGCTCGAAGGGGCTTTCAGACCCAGGACAACCTGCTTACAGGCAATGTGTATTACGCGGCTTCAAAAGAGCAGAAATCCCTGCTGTTCAGGCCGGAGTACGATTATGGAACCCTGGGAGACAACTATTTCTGCAATCCCTATACCGATTCGGTGGTATCAGGGTATGGTACCGGCACCACACAATGGATTATTTATAATTATACGCTCGATCAATGGCAGACACTGTTCAGTTGGGCCGATAAAACCCCGAAAACCGATCCATTCAAGCGACCGTCGGGGATTAGTGAAAACAACCCCTATGGCAAAGGAAAAATATTCATCAATGAGACTATATCACCGCAGAATTTTTCACTGGGACCGACTGTGTATAAGACTCTTGACGGCACAGATATTACAGGATCGGTTAGTGTACCTGCCTTTTCTTCAAAAATTCTGGTCCAGGCTGACAGTATTGTGGGGATAAAAACGTTTGAGAAAAATGAGTTGGTCCAATTTAAGATGAAGAGCACTGGTATGTGCTACACACTGCATAAAGGAGGGGCTGTTTCTCTGGCACTGTATAGTCTCGCAGGCCGTCAAGTTTACCGTTTTTACCATGCCATGCAGACCCCTGGTACCTATTCAATCAACTATGTGCATCCCGGTAATTCAGAAGTGAATCTTGCCTCCGGCGTTTACAGCTATATATTCAGCATTACATCGAAAAAAACTGCTCTGCAAAAAGTCGGAAAATGCGTTATCGTGCGGTAAGATATTTATATCATTCTATTATTATTTGGGTATTAGTGTTTTTTCCCTTAAAACTGATAACGAGATGTTATGCCTTCCTGATTTTTATCAGTCAATCCTACAGCTATTGCTCCCAAATTATTTCCAGAAATTTCTCCAATGCTTATACTCAGCAAGCTTAAGCCCGTACCGGACTATGCTGCCCTCATGAAGACAACTTAACTCTGTTTCTATCACTTCAAACACCTTTGCCCTGTCAGGTTCAGGAATTTCCAAGCCAACATATTCAGCAATCCATTTAGGAGCAATACTCTTCTTGATATTATTTTTGATAATTTGAGACACTGCGTATTTTATGTTCATTCTATACCTTACCTTAATAGGATCCGGCTGCCCCAAAGATTGCTGAATAGCTGAATATCGAGCGCATGACCGCTGATATGCCCAAACAAACACATCCCGCAAATATTCCACTCTATTTAACTCATAAACGCCGATTATCGCATTTATATAATCAGGTTGAGGCACATCCACAAAGGAAAGCGGGCAAAGGTTTGCTTTTATTAACGGAATATTCGCAGTTAAACGTGAAACACGTTTATTTACGTCCTCAAATGGTTGAAGATAAGGTATGTGCGCCATAATAAACAAGGCCTGCTCAAATGGATCGTTAATAAATCCGGCTTTTTCCAAAATCATTTGAAAATATTGGTCAATAGCCTGCGGAATTTCCAACGGATAAAAAACAGTGCCTGATATTGCTACCGGTCGCGAACGTACTTTTCCGCATGCGCTGGGATCAGAGAGCAAAGTATCAGAAAGAAGAGCATGAAGATTGCATACCGTATATTTATTAAACCCTATTTCTTCCGCGCGCTCTGCCAACATCTCGATGGCGCTTTTATGGTTTAATATCATCTGTGTTTCTTTTGCCTCTTTGCCTTCGGCATGTGCGCCCATTTGGATGAGCCTTTCTGTCTCCAAAAGCGAATATGTATTACCTTCTAAACGGCTGGAATTCCAGGATATATCAATAAGCAGACGATCCAGCAATTGACGCATATATGTACCGGCAGGTAGTTCGGACGATCCAATGTGCCCCATATCCCGCAATTGGTTTCGGATTTCATCACTTAGATAAGCCGATGAATTAGGTTCATATTCCTCCAAAAATGAATTTTGATAACCTATAGGCGTTCTGGTATTTAGTGGCCTGGTTACCAATGCCAAAACTTCACGGCCTTCATCTGATATTGGGATTTGGGTATTCTCCAGACTCTCTTTTCTTGAAGTAGAGACAGGTGATAATCTATAGCGCCTGTTTTTGCGCTCACCCATGGTCTCAATTCTTTTGTGCTCAACTAACCAGGCCAACCTTCTTTGTAAAGTTCTAAAAGGTATTTGGCCTAATTGACCCTGAATTTCATTAATTGACACCGGTGTAGAGAACCCTTGTAATATCGATTCAATCTGCTCATATTCTTCTTTTGGTATTTTTTTTGGCACTTACTTCCCTTTTTTGTCGTATAAGCAGTTTTATTTGACGTACAAACAATTTTTGTGTCATACAAATAACAAAATATCTCAAAAACAAACAATTATCAAGTTTATTTGTCGTATAAAAAGTTTTTATGTCGTATAAATGTTAGGATTTGCTAAATAAAATAAGAATTTTATTTAGCGCATAACCACAAAATTAACCTGAAAATACAACTGCATTTAAGTTTACTTTTTCGGGTTCAATTT
>CBDVBE010000500.1:0-4138 GCA_965372145.1 uncultured bacterium
GAACCCAGAACCCAGAACCCAGAACCCAGAACCCAGAACCCAGAACCCAGAACCCCTGAACCCTGCTTTTAAACCCATCCACAAACCAACCCACCTCCCCACCCAAAAACCTGTTTCCTGAAAATTCTTACAAATAGCTAATCTATCTATAGAAATTTTTCTATTAGTGAACCAATTTTGAGCATTCAACGACTATCAATAAAGGACGCTCAGAATTTTAAGTAAAATTTTTAATATATTCAGGTGTTTACCGAGACATTTTTAATTCCATAGTATATATTGTAATGAGGAAGAGTTGAAAGGGGGATGCGAGCTTTATTTATTAAAGAGCGTTTCTCCTTTTTTTCAACTATAATCTTTACTGCAATTCTCATTGAGTAAACAGATGTTATACGAACACTGCATGATACTGTGAGGGGTGTATGTTGACAGGTAGGAATAGTGTTGCCGGGCGTTGCCTGCCGTTAATTGCCGTGTGCTTCTTCCTTTTTTCTGCGAATGTTTTTTCTGAAAACAGCTATGAAGAATATTTCCTGTACTGGAAATATTCTTCAAATGTTATTATTAACACTTCCAGTGCCGGCCTTGGAAATGATGTGTCTAGTTTTCCCCTCCTGGTTCGATTGACTAATTCAAACTTTACTTTCGCCAATGCCAAACCCGATGGATCGGATATTCGATTCATGACAGCCGATGGCACACCACTTGACTACGATATAGAGCGCTGGGACAGTGGTAATGATTTAGCTGAAATATGGGTTCTGGTTGATACGGTTTTTCGGAATAATAGTTCACAATTTGTAAAAATGTACTGGGGTAATACCAATGCGACAAGTGCTGACAATCCGGAAGCAGTATTTGCGACCGGTAATGACTTTGCCGCAGTATGGCATTTGAATGAGGACCCTTCAGGAACTGGTGCCGTTATTATAGACAGAACCGCAAATTCCAATGATGGCGATCCTGGCGGTTCCATGACGAGTGGCGACCTGGTAAATGCAGTGGTTGGCAAGGGAATAGACTTTAATGGGGGATTAGATTCAAATGATTATATAAGCGCCGGAAGTAACTCGAGCCTTGATAATCTTTCTAGCCTCACTATCGAAGCCTGGATTTATCCGCAAAGCTGGGGTGGGAATAATTACGGACGGATAATCAGTAAAACAAATTCTACCTTAGCCGGAATGTCCTTCATGATGTGTAATAACAATGCAATTTATGGATTGGAGACATTTGGTTTTATGCGTGATCGTACAGGCCTTGATACATCCGATGCGAGAGCTGCCAATAGTTCGTTAAATCTCAATACCTGGTACCATGTCGTTATGGTATTGGCCAATAACATAAGCCGGCTATATATAAATGGCAGTCAACCGTCTTCATATGTTCGACAACTTACTGGTTCCAGTACGCTTTTCAGTGATGCATCGTATAATTTCTTTATAGGAAACAGCTCAGGTACCGGTACCTATAACCGTCCCTTTGATGGTGTAATGGATGAAATCCGTGTGTCCAACGCTGTACGCGATTCCAACTGGATAAAGCTCTCCTATCAGATCCAGAGAAGCGGACAGACTGTTGTTACAGTAGGCTCAGCTTCAAGCGCAGCGCTTATACGAACACATCCACAATCAGATACGGTTATTGTCGGTGATGCGGTTGCAATAGCAGTTGACGCAATAGGATCTCCAGCGCCGACCTACCACTGGCAGAAGTACAGCAGCGGGACCTGGGGTGATTATGCCGATACGGACTCTATACTTTCTATTACACCCGCTGCGGTCACGGATTCCGGCTATTACCGCGCAATAGCATCAAACACCGGAGGCCATGACACTTCGAATTCCGCGTACCTTTTTGTTATCTCGAATGCGCCGATGATAACCACTCACCCACAATCGGATACGGTGCATGTGGGCGCTGCTGCATCCCTTTGGGTAGCGGCTGTCGGCAACCCTGCTCCGCAATATAAATGGCTGAAGAATGGCACCGAGCTTATCGGCGAAACGGATTCTATTTACTCAGTCGCCATAGCCTCCTTTGCCAGTGCCGGTGTCTTTCGCGGCATAGCCGAGAACAGTCTCGGTTCCGATACCTCAAATGAGGCGCATTTGGTGGTATATGATTCAACGAATATAATTACACAGCACCCGGTATCTGATACGCTCCTGGCAGGTCAGGAGGCACGGTTTTTGGTTGTTGCTGCCGGCGGTGGCCTTACCTATCAGTGGCAGAAGAATGCCGGTACCTGGGCGGATACTGCGGGTGCCACTACTGACACCTTGAAGTTTACTGCTCAGTCCGGTGATGACGGGAACTATTATCGGTGCATTGTCTCCTCCGGCCCGGTGAAAGATACGAGTAATGATTACGGTGTTCCCCAGGCAATGTTGTATATAGCCACCGTGCCGATAATTACCAGCACATTTCCGACAGACACCGCAATCGGTGTCGGGGGCACCATGACGTTCACCGCGGCTGCGACAGCCAAGCCCCCTGCGGAGTATTACTGGTACCTTAAGCCCACACCGACCGCAGACAGTATCCCGGTCGATACGGGAGCGGTACTGACCCTGAGTAATGTGACCAAGGGTGATCGGGGGCAGTACTTTTTTGTTGCTGATAACCGTTACGGGAAGGTGACCAGTAGCAGAGTCATGCTCCATGTAGTTGACAATGTGGCAATTATTACAAACTTGTCGGAAAAGCATTTTGTCATTAACGGAGGTGAAGCGGTATTCAGCCCTGATTTTTCCGGTGAAGGAACGATAAGCTATCAGTGGTATGAGAATGGTGCAGCCATTTCCGGGCAGATCACCAGTAGCCTGAGTATTAACCCGGTGGATTCTGCACAGCATGACGGAAAGGCTTATTCCTGCCTGGCGTCCAATACCTACCTGAATGTACTGATAAGCACGGTAACAACCCGCGCCTGTACTCTTGTGGTAAGCCGTTACTATAATCCTTTTAAGGTAAAAGCGGAACGCATTGATATCCATAACACCACGCAGGTACGTATAAAACTGTGGAGTGATGTGGACCTTACCAATTTCCCCACAACCGATCCGGTTCTGCCGCCTGCACCGTGGGCCGATTCGCTCTGGGTGTTATACACGACAAAGGGTTTTCCGACAGGGACGCAGCAGACCAACGTAGTTAAAGTGATGTATTCGACTGATGAGATCAAGAATGCCCCTGATACAGTAGAAAAGACATTAGACGTTACCGAACTTAATCCGGGCGGATTACTCCCGTTTGTGCATGATTCCTGTTACTGGTTTAACTTTTCAGTCCGGTGGCGTGATCCGGTGCTCAGTAACGACACGCTGCTGAAACCGCTGACCGAAGCAAACAAGGTGTTCATGATCGATTCGCTTGCCCCGCCAAATCCGCTTGTTGTGCATGGTGAATATATCATGAAGACGGATACCGCACTCGTGGTAATCGACAGTATCAACAAATTAAATCCCGCTGAGGACAGCCTCGTTGTGGTGAAGTGCAGTATGTATCCCGGCCTTGAATCACCGATTCTTGATACTACGGTTCCCGTTGCCGTATTGATAGCAAGCGGTACCAGTGATACGATCGTTCTGGACAGCGTTGGCAAGCTTCCCCTTGAGCTGGACACGGTATACTGCCAATGGTATATCATCGGGAAGAATACTGCAACCGGTATCAAGTCCGACGCGATGTTTACCATAGGCTGGCCCCGTCCGGTGTATCCGGGTAAGTTACGGGCGGACAGCACCTACACGGGTGACAAGATGCATCTGTCGTGGGATGCGCCGGCAGGCGGTGCGGACAGTGTCCGTATCTGGTGGGATACGGTAGCAATCCCGCTGCACTATGATATTCAGTTGTCCATTGACCAGGCGCATTATGTAAACCCGCCGACCCTGACCATAGATACGGTGGTTGATCTTTCCAATGATCGTGTATACCATTTCGGCCTGCAGATATTCAGGGATGAGATGTGGTCGTATGTAACGGATTCGTCAAGTGCGAGTGCCAAGACCTCACTGGGGGACACGACCCGTATACCCAATATTATTTCTATCGATTCAACCTGGTTTAATGATACGACGAACAGTATGGTCATTCACTGGCATTTAAACTTTGACAGTATCCCGGCAGGGAA
>CBDVBE010000501.1:0-4109 GCA_965372145.1 uncultured bacterium
CAAAATAAATAGTATTTTGTGTATAGCTACGTTCTGTACTGATTCTAATTCTCGAATACTCATTAAGGTAACATTTCTATTGTTTATAAAGAATTTTCCTTATATGCCTCTTTTTATTCTCGTTTTTTTCACGGCATCCCTCTGTGATATCTTCCCTGTTCCCGATATACTCAAGGACAATGTTGCTTTCTGGAAAAAGATATATACGGAAGTATCATTAAAGGAGGGACTCCTTCACGACAGAGAATACCCGATGATAATTTTCAAGAAAATAAGTGTCTCTACCGAGTCTCGCCGGCAGCGCCGTAGAATAATAAAAAATGAAAAGGACTATATTATATCACTGCTTTCTACGATTAATTCAGAACCTGAGTCATCCTGGCCTGACCGTGCAAAAGAAATTGCAGCACTGTATAGAAAATACGCCCCCCCAAGTGCTCTTAAAAATGCTGATGATCGTATACGGTTTCAACAGGGGCAGAAGGAACGTTATCGCCGCGGGCTCTATCGAAGCGGTGCCTATATTGATTCAATAAAAACAATTCTTGCACACTACAACGTTCCCCTTCGCCTAGCGTATCTTCCCCATGTTGAGTCGTCTTTCAGAGCGGATGCCTATTCTAAGGCAGGGGCTGCCGGACTCTGGCAGTTCATGCGCAGTACCGGCAAGGTCTATTTGAAGATAAACTACTCTGTCGATGAAAGACGAGACCCAATTCTATCAACATATGCTGCGGCAAAACTTCTTTCGTATAACTATAAGGTAATACAAGCGTGGCCTTTAGCCGTTACCGCATACAATCACGGGCTCAATGGAATGAAACGGGCTGTCGCACAAACCGGTTCCCGCGACATCGGGGTTATCGTGCAAAAACATAAAGGACGGCTTTTTAAATTTGCGTCGAAAAATTTTTACAGCTGCTTTATTGCTGCAAGCGAAATCGCACAAAATCCGAAAAAGTACTTCCCGGATATCACCTTTGCGCCGCCATTGACCTACCAGGATATTACCATCGATTACTATTTCAAACCGAGTATTCTAGCATCATCTATCGGTATCTCAAAAAAAGAGCTGCAGAAGTTGAATCCTGCGATACGACCGATAGTCTTCAGACAGAACAAACTGATTCCCAGGGGAACAACTATACATATACCACGATCGCTTTCCGCAGCCTCAATCAAACAAGCATTACACAACCTGCCGGATTCACTGAAAATCACGACACCGCCCCGTCCTAAATACTACAGGGTCAGGAGGGGCGATAACCTTTATGCAATTGCCCGTCGATTCGGTGTTTCAGCACGAGGAGTGGCACTGGAAAATAATATCTCTCGAATGAACCGGATTTATGCAGGCCAGATATTACGCATTCCGGGCAGTACCGTTACAACAAAAAAAGCCGCACCCGTGGTGGTAGCGAAAGAAAAAGAAGAGGTTATCGTACAAAAAGAAGTGGTTGCTCAGAAAAAACAACCATCACCTCCGGAAGAGATACCTGATACCCTGGATGAAATTCTCATGGCAAAAGCCGAAAGTGTATCTCAATCCAACCTTACTATAAAATCAAGCCCCTCCTTTAAATTTGATGCGAGTGTTTATACTCTTGATATTGAGCATATTCCGGAAGAACAGCGGGCCGTTATCAGAATCTCCCTTAATGAAACAATCGGACACTTTGCCGAATGGCTCAATATACCTACTCAAAGAATCCGTGAAATCAATGATATGGGAAGGAGTTCATCCATTCGGATCACTCAAAAACTCTCTATTCCTGCAGCAAATGAATCGGTAATCGACCAATTTAATCAGCGCCGCCTTGAGTACCATATGGCACTGGAAGAAGATTTCTACAGTCAATATAAGATTACTGAATTGAAACCAAAAATTATCGAACGGGGAGAAACGCTCTGGGATATCTGTAATGAGGATGGCGTTATCCCATTATGGCTTCTGAAAAAATATAACAAACATATTAATATTGCATACCTCTTTCAAAACATGCAAATATGGCTTCCCGTTGTTGAAGAAAAAACCGAAGCAGATTTCAAACAGGAAGCAAATGCCGAATGGCGAGGTCTTTATCCAATATATCTCGAACCCGCCTCTATTACTAAACCATTTTCTCTCATACCGTAACTGATTCTTTTACCTTTTCAACTACCTGACTACATCTCAAGGGCTTCCATATAAATAAATGGGATTTTTTTAACTTTTTTTACCCTATGTGACGACCGTCACAGATTTTTTATTTGCCCTGAAGTATTTCTATAAATAAAAGGGTGCATAGCTCTGAATAATCTCTTTGAAATAGATATAAAACCGTCCCGGATCTGGGACGGTAGTCTCTCTTCCGGGACTATATTACAAGGATATAAGCCTAAAAACGCTATTTAATCCCTTTAATAGTATGGCATGGCAGTTGCATTATAAATTAGCTCATTAAAAGAGAAAACCTTTAAACACTTTTCCCAAAAGGGGTAATTATGGATAAAAACCATTACAGGCTGGTATCCCATCATCCATGGAAACATTTCGGGATAACACCAATAGTAGCTCTGCTGTTTTTTATTGTAGCATTGAGAGATTTACATGCTAAACAGGTTTCATTCTTTGTCCCTGAGGATCATGAAAAATATGACCTTATCGACAGCCTGTTTAATCTTATGGTTTCTCTTGATCACGAATTTATAAAAATCGAAAATAATCTGATACGTGATAAAGCGATTCGACTTGATGAGCTTGTAGTAAAAGAGAAGTATTTCAAACATCAGCTAAAATACAACCTTTCTACCACAGACAACGTTCTCGAATACTGCAAGGCTCTGAGGGATCTGGATGAAGTTAAAATGCACTATTTCAATGAACTGCTTTCTACCCTTGAAGGTGACATACGTGCAAAATGCTTTATTTTGTGGAAGAATGCCCGTACTGAACTGTCGCAAATTATTGATATTATTCAAAGATTTGACATTTCAGAAAGCAGCGTGAATAAAATCACCTATTACAACAACGAAACGCAGGATGAAGCTCCTGCTCTGAATGAACCCTCTTTGGAGGATATTTTAGGCGAAGACATTATGGGCTCAGATGAGGAGTATGAAAATCCATTTGCACATATGGAGAATACTGTAGAAAAAATTGACCGTTCTGTTACAGAAAGTAGTGAAGAGTGACATTCTCAATAATGAAAATATTTTAGAAAAATAACCCCTTCTATATATAAATAAGGAGATCTGCAATAAATGATCTGACCTAACCCAGATAAACTGGATAAGTACCTTAACGAAATAATTTCCTGCTATAAGAGATGCTTAGAAAATTATTTCTAAGGTACTAACACTGCTACACAAATTCCCTCATTATATTATGTGGTGATGATGACGTATCAGGTATAATTGCCTGACTACTGAAAAGGGAGTGCAACGCTCCCTTTTTTAATTCAGGTTAAGGGCATAATAGGACGTTTAATGGAACGCGCGTAATGCGCCGGCCGGCAGAAGAAACAGATCGCCGGTTTATATACATCTACCCTGCGAAAAAATGTCAAATGTTATTATATGGATTGTTTTATATATCGCAGTAGGGGCACAAAATTTTGTACCTCTACGGTTATTACATACCGCCAAAACCATACATACACACCCGGAAACCATTTTTCCCGGTTTGTCGTAAATCAGGTTTTTGGGTAATTACAAAAACTCCTACTTCACAACCACTGTCTTGACGGATGAATGGCCCTCTGCAGCACAATACCGCACAAAATAAATCCCCGGTGCATAACGCGCCCTGTTCCATGACACGCTGTGCGCTCCCGCGGATAATACCCCATTTACCAGTGTCTCAATCCTGCGGCCGCTCAGGTTGTAAACCGAACATGTAATATGACCGCTGCAGTTAACGCGCAGTAAAATTGCATGTGAATTGAAATGTATCTTTGAATTCTTTGATTGCTTTTGAACTACCTCTTCTTCTACTCCTACCGGACAATGATTCCAGAAATAATCATCATAATCTGTAACTCCCCAGGCTGTTTTCTGCTCTTCTGTGAAAATAAGACTGTCGTTAAAACACATCTTTACATCATCAAGACCGAAAGGTATTAGAGAAT
>CBDVBE010000502.1:0-4089 GCA_965372145.1 uncultured bacterium
TTGTTGGGGATTAAATATAGCCTTATAAAAAGTTACCTGTTTGGTATAATGTAATATAAGTTACTATTATAATATAACCACCTTATGTCACCCCTCTCTGGTAGGAGAGGCTGCAGAGCGCAAGCTCAAGCTTTGCAGGAGGGTGAGGTTATAAAAAATAAATTCCATACTGATAATCGTTCAATTTAGGTTTAATATAAACAAATTCCGATAATCTCTTGACACTTTTTATAAAAGGGTGATTAAAAACCGGCAAAAATCAACTTTACACCCAGATATATATTATTTTCCACATTATGAAAAGTAAATTTCTTTATAAAAGTCACTGTGCATTTATTTACAGCATATCTCTTTTATATTTTTCTTCCTTTGCCTATAAAAATAATCAGCCGGTATTTGAAATAGAAATAGGATCCGCCTGCTATTTCAGCATACCTGACTCCGGACAGTTTCAGTTTGGCCCTTCGCTTCTATGTAATTTCCAATTATATAAAAAAAATTCAATGGAAATAGAGATAGAGCATGTGTACTGGGAAGAGGAAATTCCCAAGGAGCATTATGCGCAAAGGGCAGTTATAATTAATCTGCGATGGAAACGCTATTTCAGCAAAGGATTCTGGGGATTCGGCTATCTGATAACACCGAATGAGCGGTACAACCAGGATAAACAAACCTATGTTTTAGAGGAAGACTGGTTTGTCGGTTTACTTGGACTTGGCGGATTTATGTCATTTACTGAAGACCCGTTAACATTAGAAATAAATGCAAAATTTACCAATTCTGATTATTTTTCAGTTGATTCTGAGTTTGTCTACTATTTTGAGGCTTCGGCAACATTAAAACTATTGGAAATATTATCAGTTTCATTCGAGTACTGGAGATGGTACAATACCATTTTTTACAATGATATGTACCAATCAGCAATATCTCCCTATATCAATGTTTCATGGAATGGGTTTACTTTGAATTTTGGCCCGGTGTTCAGTGTCAGTGATTATCCTTCTGCCTATAAAAACAAGTTTACCTTCTATGGCAGATTTGGCTATACACTGATGAAAAGGAAAGAAAAAAATGATTAGATACGGACTGGTAATGGGTATACTTCTTTTTCTTTTGCTTTTTATCAATTCCTGCTCCGAGAATAATTTTTTCCCGGTAAAATTTGTGGGAGGGGAGGAAAATAAGGAATGGATAACCCTTGACAAGGAGGTGATTGCCGAGAAATGGAAAACGAACTATATCAACCCAAATGAAACGCATCGTTATTCTGCAACAATTGATTCCGGTTTTAATTATGAATTGCACATTTCAACAGAATGTGGTTTAACAATTTCTACATATCTGGTTAAAGACCAGATAAGTGATACATTAAATTTAGTAAAATATTTTGTGGGCGTCTCTGGTGTGGAAGACCAATTATTCAGTACTTATAAAAATTCAAAATTGTATCTTTCAATTGTTTCCGAATCTTCATTATCGAATCAGAAATATTCAGTACTCCTGAAAAAAAATAATCTGGAAACGGTTTCAGCAGATTCATACCTGGATACAAATCTCCTCGCTATTGATAATAAACCAATAAAATCAATTTTCAATGATACTTTGTGTATTGATAGTGTCGTATTTGATAATATTGACAGGAAATATCTCTATGCGATACCCATTGATTCATTTCAAATGATTTCTCTTACAACGGCTAATGATGAGAAGACAAATCGTAAATTATTTTTTCATTTTGCTGTCCTGTCAGGAAATAGCGATTCTGTTTTATTGGCAGATTCCACTAATGATCATTATTTTAAATGGACATACTGGAAAGATTACGCTGATTCATTGTATCTCTCTGTTGGTGTGGATTATGCTCTATATGATTTACATGCGCAATTGTATAAAAAGTATGGTGTCTTTGATAATTATTTACCGCGAACGACTATTTCCGTTCACAAAAAGAGCTTTCCACCTGTTAAAAAAGATGCCTTTTATGATGATACTGCAACAATGATATTTCTCAACAGGGATACGCTCTATCAGTTATCTCTTTATGATGAATTATTCGATAAATTTTATTACACAATCAACCCTGATTCTATATATTCTCTTTCAATAAGTTCAATAGGCAGCTTGCCCCTGACTGTTGACCTGGCACCGATAAACAATAATTTGGCACAATTAACAGTTACCGGGGAAAAAGAGGTGGTATTTAAACCAATGGAGAGTTCCACTATCTTCCGTATTGAAATTAAAAGCAGTATATCCTATCCTACCAACTATTCAATAATACTCGATAAGTATACAGGAAATGACACAACTGACTTGTTTGAACCTGATGATGACGTAAAAACAGCGTCGCTGTTATACCAGGATAGTATCTATGCCCATACCATTTTCCCTCAAAATGATAATGATTTATATAAAGTGTATTGTATCGGTAACGATACTTTTAACGTGCATATTGACTTTAGAGACAGCACTATTCTGAAGGCCCATACCGGTTTTAGTTTTAAGTCTTATTATAATTTCACTCAAACCGAGATGAAGATACATCAATTGTCATGTGTCGATAGTGCCTCTTTAAAGAAGTATACTTTTTACCGGGAAGCGGCTGATACTGCAGTTTTTATTGCAAAAGATATAGAGACCCTTGAATATTCCATATCATTAACAAGATAATCCAGTGGGGCCTTAAAAAATTCTAATATTTAAATAGTTCCCCGGTCTTTGGCCGGGTGGTGGTAAGATTCAGCTTTGCTATTTATACATGCCATAATGTACCTCAAATTCGTGCTCGTGCGCGTACTCGTACTCGTAATCGTGCTTGTTTGATGACGGTTCAGGATTATGTGACGCACGGTGTACGGCGTGTCGATTACGAGCACCTCTTTGCTGAGCACGATCACGAATATGCAGCCCCCTTTCAGGGGTCAATTAATGCCCCGTCCTTTGGACCGAGGTCGTTTACTCTCCATCAGAAAACCGAACACACCCCCGCGGTGTTCCGATCCATCGTGCCGTACCGGATTCAATTGCCAGGGCAGTTACTGAATCACTGGGCAACGGAGAGTTCTGCGATGTGTAGAAGGTCCATCGGCCATCTGTCAAACGCCCTAGACAGGCGCTGCCCGAGATAGGATTATAGATAGCTGCCCATACCGAACCCTCGGGATCTGTTGCGACTATTGGAATAGTGTTGCCGGTAAAACCGGATGATATTGTATCATGCACTATCCACTGTGCGCCGGTATAACAGATCAACCCGCCAAAATCGGTACCTATCCATTTATTGTTCTGGTTGTCAACAGCCACGGAAAGTATCGATCGATCGGGCAGAGCGGAATTGGTATCGTTATACACTGTCCACTGAGCGTCATGGAACCGGGCCAACCCACCCCACTTCGTGCCAATCCAGGCAGTATCAGCAGCGTCAAAGGCAATTGACATGACCATATTGCCGGGCAGGAGAGAATTGAATAATGTGTAATTGTACCAATGAAAGCCGTCATACGTAGTTAATCCAAAGGCAATTACTTCGGGAACGGTAACACCGCACCAGAGCATACCGCTTGCATCAACGGCGCAGCAATAGATGCAGTCGCCATCCAGCCCGGTATTCTGCTCGGTGAAGATTGTCCATGAGCCGTTACTGTACCGGGAAATCCCGGATCGTGTCCCGATCCAGACAATACCGGCGCCGCCCGCTGTAATAGCCGTGACACGGTTGCTGGGGAGTACCGAATCAGCATGTGTATACACTGTCCACGACAGGCCGTCATAACATGCTATTCCTTTTGAGGTTCCGACCCATGTCCTGTTCGTGTTATCGAGTGCGATAGCTGTGATGGAGTCGTGCGGCAGAGGAGTGTTTTGTGATGAATACAGTGTCCAGGTCTCTTCCAACGGCGTGTATTCGTGTAGAGCGCAGGTTATAAAGAGCCATAGTGACGATAGAAGTAGTACTTTAATATGCACAGATACCCATTTCTTATGATTGTTTTATATGTGTCATATTGTTTTCACTCAGTTGCAATTAAATATAATGTAACCGTTCACGGGTTCAAAGGTTCAGGGTTCAGGGTTGAAATCCAAAATTGT
>CBDVBE010000503.1:0-4056 GCA_965372145.1 uncultured bacterium
CTATCTTATTTTTCCTTTGCGTCCTTTGCGTCTTTGCGAGAAATTAAATAAGCTCAAACGAGGCCCCGATTGTTTGACCGGTTGTTACAAGTGATATCACTTTTTTAATAAGCCAAACATCTTCTCCACACTACTCATATCGAGCTTCCCGATGTAATACCCCGGGGCTAACTGTGTGAATTGTTTTGGGCATTATTCAAGCTAACGTTAAAAGAAATTTGAGAGCCCTGTAGGGCGAAACATCATTACGTTAGCATATATTATGAATTTTTACATATATTTTTCATTACTTAATCTTATACTTTTGATAAATTAGATTCTTAATATTCACGAATCAGAAAGGACCATAATCATGCAATGGGAAAACCTGACTTCCGCAGACTTTAAAAAGGCAGTTGAGAAGACCGGGGTTTGTGTGATAACCATGGGAGTCATTGAAAAGCACGGGGATCATCTCCCGCTCGGAACTGACTTTCTCAACGGTCATAAAATAGCCTGCCTTGCAGCAGAGAAAGAGCCTGCAGTGGTTTTCCCCCCATTCTATTTCGGTCAGATCTATGAAGCACGGTGCTTCCCAGGCACTGTAACACTGGAGCCGACGCTTCTGCTCAGGGTGATTCAGGGTGTATTTGATGAGATCGGACGGAACGGATTTAAAAAAATCATTGTTTACTCTGCACACGGCGGAAACAACCATCTGCTGCCGTTCCTGGCGCAATGCAGTCTCTGGTCGGAAAAACCTTACTGCCTGTACCTTCCGGAGGATGAGGCAACTCCTGAGAGAAAAGAAAAATGGCAGGCCACCTGCGAGACCAGTGAACACGGCCATGCGTGTGAGTGTGAAACCAGCATTTCCCTCGCGAACCATGAAGAGCTGGTTGCTATGGAGCGGATTCCTGATGCACCTGTAACATCGCTGAATCGCATGAAAGATTTACCCCCGACTTTTGCCGGCGTCAGCTGGTATGCTGATTACCCGGACCATTATGTGGGAGACGCAAAAGCGGCAACTAAAGAGAAAGGGATCATACTGCGGGACATCCTTGTGGATTCTCTCGCAGAATATATAGCTGCGGTGCAAGCGGATAAGGTCGTACCTCAATTGCAGAAGGAGTTTTTTAAAAGGACAGAACAAATAAATTTATAGAAATGAATTATCGGAGACAAGAGAATTGCTAGAACGCTTTTAATCTTATGCCCTGAAAGGGCGAAAAAGAATTACTCGTTTATCAGATGAAAAAGACAGCCGTCACTTCCCTGATATATCAGTCTGTAATTGTTATCATAAAACCTTTTCCCATCGTTGAACTTGTGGGACATGAATAGAAAATCAGCTCCGGTTAATTCATGTAATTGTGTGGGTGACATCATTATTCGATTTGCGGCCAGCGATTCAATCTTTTTTACTTTTTCCGGATTGCTGAAATACGCAAACATTGGATCAATACCGAACAGATACCGGTGTTGCGGCGCACTAAAAAAGAGAAAAGGGAAATCACCCCAGTATAGATTTGCGATTCTCGATCCGGCAGGCATGTTACTTTTCCTTACCCATTCACCGAATTGTGCATACGGCATTCTGTTAAGTAAAGTAAGTTCTGTTTTTTGAACCTTGAAAGTAACCGGCACTAATACTGTGACAATACAAATTGACAGTATCAGGCACGCTTTCTTATAGTTCTGTATCCTGGTAAAAAATCCTGCCTTGAGGCAATCTGAAATAATTATCCCTGTTGCTAAAACTGTTATAAAAACACTGTATTCTAATGCTCTTTTAGCAAAGAAAAACATGATACTCCAGAATAGTGCTATACAAAACACCCCTGCTGTCTCCGGTTTTAACGTCTTCTTTTGAAATAACCTGTATAAGAGAAATGAATCAATTACGAGGAGAATATACTGATTTACATTAAAAAGTATCTCCTGCAAAGAGGGCGCGACCAATTCCCTGCCCACACAAATTCCCTCTGCACCGAATAACATCACGTTAACTATCTGAACACCCTGAATAAACCAGATATAAAAGGTATTCGGAAATTGGGGGTGTATTGTCAATCCTGCAATAAGCCCGAGAAACGTGGATAAAAAGATCAATATCCCTAATACATACTCCTTCCGGAAAATGAAAATCCCTGCAAAAGCTGACGCTGTAACAAGGATAAAATGGGGTGATGAATAGGTCCATGCAAAAACAAATCCGAACACAAATGGAATCCAGAGATGTTTTTTTTGCTGTACCTTTTTAAATAACGCTAACGATAAACACATAAGACTCATGGCTATCATATGCGGTCTTACAAACATGATCCGCATGGTGAGTAATGGAAACAATAGAAACAGCACCAGAGAGTAGAACCAGATATGTTTGATGGAAAAACTATATGCCGTTACTGCAAACGAAAGTGTGAAAAGAAGAAGCAGGAAAAAAGAATATATATGAAATGGAGGTTCCGGCTCTTTGATGAAACTGATTTTCTGAACCGCTTTCAAAACCAGATGAAACAATAACTCTTTATTGCTGAATCTTTCATGCCATATCGACAGGGTCATTGATGGGAATTGCTTGCTCGCAATGACTTTAACGGGCAAACTTGACATACGCACATGATAATAACAATCCGTCCCGACATCACCCTTCTTTATACAGGTCATTCTCAGTGATGCAAGCAGTATAAAAGGAATTACAATTGCCGGTACTAAGCAAAGTAATTTTTCTTTTGCTATAAAACCGGTTACCTTATTCATAGTATTTTAATTTTAATAAGTGGGGATTAAATAGTATTGTAAAGATATTTTTCAACGACTAAAATCTGTGGAATTTTGGGGCGACTGAAGCAGGTTTAATCAAAATATGTTTAATTGCCAAACATTGTTATCTCTCGTAAACACATCACCCTAGTTTCCATAGCATTTTTATTGTTATCCCTGAAAACTACAATTTCATATCCAATTAAGAAATATAACCTGCCAAATAGATGAACACAAAGAAATTGATAAAAAGAAACAGATCTATCCTATGTAGAAAAAGCTGTAAGTGAAGGGCTGAATACCTATTTCGTAATAAAAAACCGGAATGTTCTTGAAACATGATTAGTAAATCTTATTGTTATCAGATAATAACCGCCGGCAAAATTAAATTGTTTCAGATCAACTTTTCCCTTTTTTATCAGTGACGGGGTGATTTTTTTAATAATAATACCTGATGAATCAGTTATGGTAATGTACTCGATAGAACGTCTCTCTGAAGGTAAATAGAGTATACTGTTTTTTATATAACAATCTGATACCCTATCACTTTTCAGATGTTTAGCAATCCCGACAGTTCCTGTTAACAGGGTGCTGATATGCGCTTCAACAGCTAATGCCAGTCCACCGATATTATAGCCGCCTTCAAGGAGTGAGACGAGACGTCCTTTACAGTAAGTATCCGCGATATCAAGCGCCAGTTTGGTTATATATGAAAAACAGCTATCGGTAATAGTAAATGTCCCCAGGGTATCATCTTTTCTGCTGTCAAAACCCGCGGAGATAAGAACAAAGTCAGGTTTGAATGTTTCCACTTTCGGCAGCAGTTGCTCTTCCCACGCCCGTTTCATATCGTCATCGGTTGCACCGGTATCGAGATGGGCATTTATGTTATACCCAAGTCCGGCTCCTTCACCCTGCATGGCTGGATCGCCGGTTCCCGGATAGGCAAACTGGTTATGGGTTGAGAAAAAGAGCACTGAAGGATCGGAATAAAAAGAATCCTGAGTTGCGTTGCCATGATGATAATCCCAGTCAATAATCAATATTTTCTCATAGTTGAGCACGTTCTGCGCATACTTTGCGGCGATTGCGACATTGTTGAAATAACAGAACCCCTCTTCTCCGCCGCTGTTATGGGCATGGTGGCCCGGCGGCCGGATCGCACAGAACGCGTTATCGACAATACCGTCACTGACAGCCTTTACCGCCCCGAGGGCACCTGCCACTGCCAGTTCCGCTACTTCACCGGTAGTTAGTACCTGAATTTTTCACTACAAACAGGAATTTTTATTTTGAAATAATAAAAAC
>CBDVBE010000504.1:0-4047 GCA_965372145.1 uncultured bacterium
GGTCGGTCGTGATCTTCACCACAATACTGTCAACATACCCGTCAGCGGTCCGGTCGTAATAATAGGCCGCCTCGGACTGTATGAATCCTTTGAGTTTAAACGGTATAACGTGGCGCACTGTATCCAGCGGCAATTTCGGGTTTTCGCTATTTCTGAACGTCGCTACGAGGGAATCAAAAGCGTAGTGCTGGAGTTTTCCATCATTCGGTGTAGGATTATCACTATCTGCAATTATCTCCTGTTCGAAATCCTCAATCCAATAGCCGCCACTTTCAGTCAGGGTCAGGTCTGCCTCCAGGTCCTGGGCGTTCCCTTCAGTCGTTGAAAGGTCAACTTTAACCGTTGAATAGCTGTAATCAGTCGAGTCACCCTCTTCAAAATCAAAGCGGATTTTCAAGTCATTCATGGTTTCATCGGCATAACTAAGCATGGTTGTGCCGTTATAAAACTCCAGACCGCGCTGCCAGCAGTATAACGAGAAGGGGTCCGGGTAATGGGTAGGCAGGCTGACACCATCTTCAACGGTAATGTCAAATTCACCCTTTGCAGTGGAATCAAATTGGACAGTTAAAGTCTCTACAGGAGTCCCATTGATATCAAACACTATTGAATCTTTTGAAATGTTATAATTAATTGTATACTCAAAAGTGGTCGTTACACCCATGAGCGGGAACAGATCGTCAAAAGTAAATGAATTGTTGGTGAAATTGCTAACCGTTGAACCGTTTACCGTCATATCCAAAGGTATAGAAAACACCTGCCCGATAAGTACATCGAGTATATTCTCCTCAAAAAACTCCATTAAGTCCTGTTGTACCAAGTCTATAGTAAAATGTTTTGTACTATCATTCATAGTGGAGTACCCGTTCGCTTTAATAACTTTTGTTAATGAGTCAATCTGCCATGGAACGGTACTCTGATCGGTAAAATAGATGGTAAATGTTGTTGGTATGTCTTCTTTCACATCATCAAGAAACTGTGTCTCACTACCCCTTGGATACGTTGCTTCTCCATCAGACAAAAAGATGACAAATTGCCGGCTTCTATTGTACCTCGCAGATTTCATGGCATGTTTAGCAGCAGCAAAACCGCTATTTATATTTGTCGAGCGCTCCAAATTAAGTGTTGAAGGCTGATACACTAATTCCACGGCATTATTAACGGTATCAGTTTCTAAATAGTTTTGTAAAATCTGATATCCCAACTCACCGCTTGGGGCATAAGAAGAATCCAATTTTAAAAGTGGAATATAAGCACCCGTATCATAGCCAGGAGCTTGGACAAAACGGGAATCATCAACAGGGTCATAAAACATATGCTGTCTGAATACGCAAATGCCAACCTCTGCACTGTCAAACATATTGAACAGCGTATCAATTATCGCCACGGCAAGATAAAACCGCTGTCCCATTTGATCATTTCCAGGATTCGAAATCATACTACCAGAATGATCGATGACAAAGAAAATTGAAGGAGCACTGCCAATCTTTATCACTTCATCATCGGGTGGAACCACGACAATGTTGGATGATAGTGCTACCGACTCTTCAGGCACCACCACAGTGGAATCATTGAGGTCATTTGCATCCCCATGATAAAAGACCTCACATGCCTCCTCCATAGCTGCATAAAGGAAGCAGAGAGCACAACAAACGGCTACGAGTCCCTTTAACAAGACCCTTTTACAAAACGCTACTTTTAATAATTGGAAAGATTGATTAAACATGACAGGTCCCCCCCTCTCAATGGTTTAATCTAAAATGTAATTAAATAATTGATGGATTACCACGACTAAATAGCTTAGTCACTATACGAGTCGTTAGTTATTACAGAAAGGTTCTAAAAAATTAAAAAAATATCCCTCTCCATTATTTTTATAATTTTGTTCAATTAAGAATATAAACAACATAAGGATGAAAATTGTCAATTATTTTAATTTTACGCAAAGAATCTTTTCACACCGTGTTCAGTAGCAGATACTCAATTTGCGCTTTTAATGGGTCAACTATTACCTAAAATTCTAAATTGAGGTATTATATCACGCCAACAGCATTTCTTACTTTCTCCAACACCTCACGGCCAACAGCGCGTGCTTTTTCAGCACCTTTTCTCCGCACTTCGTTAATATAAGCAGGATCATTTGCTATCTTCTCCCGTCTTTTCCGCTGTTCACTGAAGTGATCCATAAGCAGGGCAAACAAAGCTTTCTTCGCATCACCATAGCCAAATCCACCATTACGGAATTTATCAGCCATATCTTTGGCATCTTGTGGTGACGCAAACAGTTCATAGAGCATATAAATGTAACTGGTATCCGGCTCTTTCGGCTCTTCCACCGGTGTGGAATCGGTCACGATACTCATGATCTTCTTTTTCAGCTCCTTTTCCGGGGCAAATATCTCTATGGTATTATCATACGACTTTGACATCTTCTGACCGTCCGTACCCGGAATAGTTGCCAGTTCCTCTTTAATCTCCGCCTCAGGTACTGTTAAAATATCACCATAGATATTGTTGAATTTAATAGCAATATCACGGGTAATTTCAACATGCTGTTTCTGGTCACTGCCAACCGGAACAATATTGGCACTGTACAGGAGAATATCCGCGGCCATAAGCACCGGATAGGTGAACAGTCCGCTGGAGGCTGGGATGTCCCGGGCTATTTTATCTTTATAGGAATGACACCGTTGCAACAGGCCCATGGGAGTGACCGTATTAAGGTACCAGGTTAATTCAGTAACTTCAGACACATCCGACTGCACATAGAGATACGATTGATCGGGATCAATTCCCAGAGCGAGAAGGTCGATAAGTACATCATTAATATTTTGCCTCATTACCTTGCCGTCAAATACCGTAGTAAGGCTGTGCATATTCGCGATAAAACAGAACAGTTCTCCCCGGCTCTGAGATGCAACCATCGGCTTGATCATACCGAGATAGTTTCCAATATGCAATTTGCCTGATGGCTGAATTCCTGAAAGTATCCGCATGTAGTAATTCTCCTTTGTATTTACACTAGATAATCTTTAAGAAATAAGACATTAAAAATATATTGTAATAATATAGTAAAAACTAAGTTTGTTTCAATAAAGCAAAAATTAAAGGAATTGCAATCTGTTTCAAAATGAAACACGCCAACCTCTTATTGTTCTATTTTTCAACCAATTCTCAGGTTGATTTACTGTTAATTTTCACAAAATCGCCTAAAATGAGCTGATTTACCGATTTTTGTCTTTGGCATACCGGTTGCAGTAATTAGAAGTGGAAAGTAAAAAAAAGGAGGTCACCATGAAAAAGCCACATATCGAAGATCACAGAAGAATAAAGCTGGAAAAGATACAGAGTCCGGATTATATACCTTTTCTTGAAGGAAGACCCAAAAGAGAGGAAGTTATTCGGAATGAGGATGTTCTTGATCTGAGAATAGCATTAAATTCAAGTAAATCACTCGAGGATTTTCTTAATCAAATATAGAAAAAACAAAACAATTCACTTTAACAGGAGGTTATTATGAGTGCCCTGATCCGTTATGAGAAACCCGTGTTTACCCTCTCAAACCTTTTTGACGATTTCTTTGATGATGGATTCTTTTTCAATGGTGGAAGAGAAATCGTGCGCCACCAGTGGCCAAAAGTAGATATTGTCGAAAACGACAATGACTATGTTGTCCATGCAGATCTTCCCGGGCTCGAAAAGAAAGATATCAACATTTCCGTAGAAGATGGTGTGCTTACGATAAGCGGCGAGAAAAAACTGGAAAAGAAAGACCGGAAAAAGGACCGGTACTACTATTACGAGCGCAGCTACGGCAGCTTCTGCAGAAGCTTTGCCCTGCCTGAAAATGTTGATGAAAAGAACATTGCAGCCAATTACAAGAACGGCCTGCTGGAGCTGACCATTAAAAAGACTGAAAAAGCAAAACCGAAAGCAATTGAGGTAAAAGTAGAATAAACAGTGTGTTAAGCAGTAGGGCATGGGAATGGCCTCTGCACAATTCGAATTGGAAATCAATTTCCTAATTCTCATTTGGCCACTGCACAA
>CBDVBE010000505.1:0-4040 GCA_965372145.1 uncultured bacterium
AGTTAATAATATACATAAATTATATTTGATAATACAATAGTCCGGGAGAGATTGGATAATAGATGGAATTTAAAGATGTTGCAGAGAAATTGGTACAACTGGGTTTTTCCGGTTATGAAGCGCGTGCTTATATATCGCTGCTGAAAAACAATCCGGTTACCGGATATGAATTAGCCAAGCGGTCAGGTATTCCGCCGTCTAAAATATATGAGGTAATCGGCAAGCTTCTTGAGCGCTCAATAATTTCTCCTGTGTCGGGTAAACCAACGAAATATATACCCCAGGATATTCAGGTTTTTCTGAAAAACCTGCGCTCGAATTTTCAGGAGACATTGGGATATCTTGAAAAATACCTGCCGACTCTCGGACACAGCAGCTTCGATTATGTGCTGAATGTAAATAACATGCATGATTTTATGAACAAAGCAAAAGATATGCTTGCTAATGCAAAGAATGAAATTATGTTACTGGGGTGGGATCAGGAACTCAGTGAACTGCTTGACATTATGCCAAAAAAGAAAAAAATAAAAGTTGCGATAATTCAATTCGGTTCAATGCCGATAGATGTCGGCGTTGTGTATGATCATGGCATTGAAAAGGTGCTGGAGCATGAAAAGGGCGGGCGCCTCCTTACCCTGGTAACGGATGCTTCCAGTCTCCTGCAGGGGATAATATCAGAGAGCGATCAGATACGTGGGATACATACTTCCCATCCAAGCCTGGTGGAGATGGGAATTGATTATATGAAGCATGAGATTTACACGACAAAGATGTATGATAAATTTCCCAAAGAGATGGATAGAAAATTTGGCGGGAAAGATTTGAAAAAGTTAAGGAATATCTGGGAGAAGTAGTAGAGCATGGAGTGATGGAGTGGTGGAGTATTGGAGTAGTGGGTATAAAAGATTTATCCCATTACTCCAGTACTCCATTTTTATATTTTCAGCTTCTGCACCAGCGCCTGCAAAAACAGGCCCACATCACTGACGGCGCCAATTGCCTGACCAGAACCACGGTCTGACAGTTTTGTGACAACAGCCGGATTTATATCTACACAGGTTGTTTTAATCCATGTGGGGATCATATTACCCGTACCGATTCAGTATATTGGCCAGGATACCCGAGTCGATAAGGTGTCCCTTGGAGACAAAACGTTTTTTTACTTTCACAACAATTTCCTTTACTCAATGAAATAGAAACAGGAGAGCAGTTTAAAGCGCTGTAAAAATATATTTGAGTAGGGTAATATGAAAGTATAACCCGCCCGTGAAAGGGCGGGTTATTGAGAGAGAAAATTAACATTTACCGCCATTTGCTGCCGGCGCAGGTACCGGCGTATCCTCATCAGGATTTTTGCCGATAAAGCGGACCACTGCATAGAGAGCGGCTGCTCCCAGCGCCAAAGAAATAAAGGGATTAAGACCGAATCCGCCGGGCAGATACCCGAGTACAACCGCAACTCCCGCAACAACAAGCGCGTATGGCATCTGCGTTCTGACATGGTCAATATGGTCGGCAGATGATGCCATGGATGACATAATGGTTGTATCGGAGATTGGTGAACAGTGGTCGCCGAATATTGCACCGGTTAGAACAGCTCCACAGGTCGAGAGGAGAAGGTGGCCCACTACCCCTGGAGCATACGAATTTGCAAGCGGTATGGCCAATGGCATCATAATAGCCATGGTTCCCCATGAGGTGCCGGTCGCAAAGGCTACAATACAGGATATCACAAACACAAAGGCCGGAAGAAGGCCGCTCGGCAGTGTGTCAGTGACAACACCGACAAGGTAATTTGCCGTGCCGACTTTTTCAGCGATTGAGCCCAGTGACCAGGCAAAGGTAAGTATTATACAGGTAATTATCAGTGACTTTGTACCATTGACCCATGCCCCAAAAGCTTCCTGAAGGGTCAATATTTTCTGTGTGGTGGCCATGATAATAGCAACGATACTCCCCAAAGCCGCACCCCAGAGCAGCGCAACTGACGCATCAGCTTCGCCGAATGCATCCCGTATTCCAGCGAGGCTGAACGGGAGTTTCGGGCCGCCACCGCTGTACCAGAGGCCGATGAATGAGATAACGATCATGGTAAGGATCGGCACTAACGCATTCGAAACCTTGAGTTTTATATCCTTAGTTGATTCAGCTTCCTCGATTTCCAGTGACGACATGGGAATAGCACCGTCAGCCAGTACCTTGCCGGTTTTCCGCGCCCTTCTTTCCGCAGTATACATTGGGCCGAAATCTTTCATGAGATAGGCGACCAGAAATACAAGCACTAACGCGAGAATGTCGTAAAACCGAAAGGGGATTGATTTAAGGAAAATAGTGTATGCGTTTGCGTCTATATTGACTGCTTTTAGTGCATCATTAATCAAACCCAGTTCATACCCAACCCAGGTCGAGATTAAAGCCATACCTGCTACCGGTGCAGCGGTTGAATCGACAATATACGATAACTTCTCGCGGGATATTCTTTTTGAATCGGTAAGCGGCCGCATTGTCGGTCCTACAATGAGAGTGTTGGCATAATCATCAAAGAAGACTGCCACTCCCATAAGCATAGTATAAAGCTGTGCACTCCTGACAGTTTTTGCTTTTTCTGCAAGAGCAGCAGCGATTGCTCTGGTGCCTCCCATTTTGGCAATAACACCGATCATACCGCCTATGGTAAGGGTGAAAATAAGGATACCGGCATGAAATTTATCGGATACCGATTCAATGACCGTGGCAAAAGTATCCATATACCCATGAAAGAGTTTACCGAAAATATTTCCCTGCACAAGCATTGCACAGCCTGTGTACACACCCAGAAACAGTGATAAAAAAACCTGCCGGGTCACGAATGCAAGGAGTATTGCCACCAGTGGCGGCAGTAATGACCAGGCTTTAAAGTTGTAATCGGAATCGGGGACGTAACGGGTAATGAGTAAAGCGCTGAACATTAAAAGAATTGTTATTACTAATAATATGGTTAAAACAGGATTTTTTTGTTTCAAAAAAGCCTCCACGGTAGAGTGTTAAGAAAAATTTTTCTCAATAAAAAAAATGTTTCGAAAAGCGAAAAAAAATGAGCAAAAATTACTTATAATAAAAATAATCATTCCAACCATGCGAATAACATAAAAAAGAGAAATAACACAAAGAAATCACGTTGAAACGATAAAAATTACACCTTCACATTATTGTAAAAATCTGGTATAATTAACTAAGACTATATATTTTGAATAACATTCTTTCCATCAGATTTTGCCATTCCCTTCTCTTTGAGACATCATCATTTATTGGTTCGTTTACTTACTATGTGAGGATTTATTATTGAAATGAAGTTTCGAATATTATTTTTTGTAAGCATTTTTTTTGGTATCTCCTACAGCGCCACGTATGATGATCTTAAATCCGATATCTACCTTATGGATAAAGACACTGTTGTTTTTCGGGTAATGCGTATACGTTCGGCAAATCTGAATAATGACAAGGTTATTAGCAATTATATCAAAAAGGTTCGTCAGCGAAAAACTATTCCGGTTCTGGATCAACACACCATTTCCTCGAAAAGGGGCTATTGTGTTATCTTTTTCTGGAAGAATTTCACGGGCAGGAGATGGGGATTTGTTCTTGCCCGGCTCGTTGGTCCTGATACCTGGAAAATTCGTATGAACGGTGAAAATTTCTGGACTGAATTGACCCTGTTTGAAAATCAATCCTTTAAATGGTTTACTTCGGGAAGGTCACTCGGGGTGACTATAGAAGCAGATGAGCATAATGCCATGCGGTATTTGTATACCGGGGATATTGACTACTAAAATACCACAATTGAAAACATGGCAGTATCTAGGTGTTTCCATACCGGCAGTATTGCGATCAGATGAATTTTCAGAAAGAAGTTATTGGAAAATGTGGGATGAGTTATGTTGTTTGATTTGTTGTCTCCGTCCCCAGTTACTCCGGGTAAAATACTAGAAACATCCGGGAAAATATCTGAAAATATTTTGCGATAACCCTGTCTTTTTTTAAGCTGAAAGCTATATTTATAG
>CBDVBE010000506.1:0-4039 GCA_965372145.1 uncultured bacterium
AGTATAGTATCTTTGGCGTGTTCGGGGCAAAGAATACCAAAGTTGGTATAGGAAATACCGGAATGTTTAAACGTAGAGATCCGGTGAAACGTAGAATATATTCCGATGATTCATTCCTTAATATGGTAGTTAATAGTGATGAAGATGATGAAGATTATTATCACAACAATTTTGGCTTTGATGATGCAGCGGAATTTTTCGCCTGTATCCCCTGTTTAAAAGTGGCTCACTTGTTTGGCGACCGGTTTGTGGTAAACCTTGTAATGGAGCTTGGCGGCATTATTATTCCACGAATTCTTGACACAGACTGGTGGAAACCCACTCTCGGTTTTGATTTCGTTTTTTCATTAGGGAAGCTTGATGGGCCGAGTGTTATGAATGGGACGTTTTAATTTAAATACTTCAGTTAAAGGTTTGTTGTGTTGGTTTCAATTAGAACGGTATTAGTAATGTGGAGTTGTTTTTTTTGTTTTATAACCTCACCCCCCAGCCCCCTCTCCTATCAGCGAGGGGGAGCAATGAGAAAAATAAAATTAAGGTAGATAAGCTTAATGTCTGAGATGTCAAGTGGTGTTGTGCTTCTTCAGCGGGTGGAAGAATATAAAAAGAGACAAGCCCGGAATTTACGTAAGAATATGACTGAGGCAGAAAGAGTTCTCTGGAGGTATTTACGGGACAGAAGACTTGACGGGCTAAAATTCCGGCGGCAGCAGATTATAGAAGGTTTTATCGTAGATTTCTTTTGGCATGAATTGAAACTGGTAGTAGAAACAGATGGAGAAATACACGATACTCCGGAGCAGAAAGAAATTGACGAACACAGGAAAAATGTGTTTGAATCACGTTGCTTAAAGGAAATCCGCTTTAAAAATTCCGATGTTTTAAACAACATATCATACGTTCTTGCCGCAATAAGAAAACACAAAACAAAATAAGTCCTGATTTCTCTGCTCCCCATCTCTTGCAGGAGAGGCTGCTGAGCGCAGGAGGGTGAGGTTATAATCATAGAATAGTGCACATGCTCCCCATCTCTTGCAGGAGAGGCTGCTGAGCGCAGGAGGGTGAGGTTATAATCATAGAATAGTGCACATGCTCCCCATCTCTGGTAGGAGAGGGGGTTGGGGGGTGAGGTTATAAAAAGTCAATAATTACCTTTTTTCGTAGGGTAACTACTCAGGGTGACATATTTTTAGTCATAAATATTGTATTGAGAGTTATCCTAAAATGGTCTATATTTACCAGATTTACCAGTAGCTAATTATGGAATTTGACGAAAAACAAATACAATCATGGGCGCTCCCGACCGTTATTAATGAGGGAAAAAAGCTTTTTGAGGATGGAGCCGTCATCAAGGTCCATTTATATGGGAATACGGTTGTATCTGAGGTGGCAGATACGGTAAACCATAAGGTACTCCTCACAGGAATTGACAATATGGCCGGCACGCAATTTGAATGCACATGCAATTTCAAACATGGCGGCGCATGTGAACATGTGGTAGCAGTCATGCATGCGGTTAATTCCCGGGAAGTCCTTCAGACATCTCTTTTTAAAGGTATTGAAAAAAATGGGATTGCTGAAATAGAGATTGAAGGGATAACCGGGGCTGAAGATGACAATGCTCTTGATGAAGACACCCCTGTTGGCGAAAAGAGTGTTGCTTTCTATGAAGAAGTACCTGAAGGATTTTCCATTACCACCATTAATCCCAGGCCGGTTGGGCGTGTGTATCTGTCAGAATGTGATTATGACCTGATGGTTGAGCTTCGGTATGCCTATAATACCGGTATCGCAGGGCGGGAATGGGTGGAATTCAAGCGGACCGATTCGAACTCCTGCCGCTATATCCCTGCGGATGATGACACGGTGGTATGTGTGGAACGTTCGAAAGCTCGTGAAAATGTTATGTACCGTGAGTTGCTCGACCATGATCTTACTCCATACCATAGGGTTAATTGTATACCGTCTGTTGACAAACGTGAGTGGGTAACCGACAGGCTCCCGGAACTTGATAGAAAAGGGTATGAGATTTTTGGCCATAAAAAACTCATAGCCGGCACCACGCGGTATTGTAAACCAAAACTCGATGTGATCATTTCCGCGAAAGGGGAGCGCTCTTTTATCTGCTCGATTACCGCTGATTTCGCAGGTATCCCGGCATCATTGGCTGCACTCATTCATGCTGTCCGGATGGAAAGTAATTATATCAGACTCAATGACGGCAGTTCGGGTGTCATGCCGCAAACCTGGACCAAGGTGCTGAAGAAGATTTTCTCAATAATCAAAGTGGTACCTGATGATGAATGTATTACTGTTTCCCAAAGGCACCTGCCGTTGTTGGATATGGTCTATACTATCGCGGATTCGAAAAAAGCTGATGATGAATACAGCCGGCAGGTAGAACAATTACGACACTTTGACGGCATTAAAGTACAACCGCAACCGGAACACTTTAACGGCACAATGCGGTCCTATCAGAAAGCCGGCTTTGACTGGTTTTATTTCCTGCAGCAATTCCATTTTGGCGGGTGTCTTGCCGATGATATGGGCTTGGGGAAGACTGTGCAGACACTGGCCTTGCTCCAGAATGAGAAAAACAGGCGCCTTTTTGTAAAAACCAGCATTGTTATAGTTCCAACCACGGTATTGTTCAATTGGGACCGTGAAGCGCGTGTTTTTACTCCAACTTTGCTTATAGCAATCTATTACGGGCGAACCAGAAAACGCATTTTCTCAGCGTTGAATATGGCAGACGTTGTTTTAACTACGTATGGTACTGTATTACGGGATATTGATGTCCTTAAAGAGATGGAGTATAACTATGTGATTCTTGATGAATCACAGATGATCAAGAATCCAACTTCCCGGATTATTAAAGCGGTACGGCAGTTAAAAGGGCAGCATAAGCTTGGATTAAGCGGTACCCCGATCGAGAATAGCCTCGCTGAATTATGGTCGCTTTTTTCGTTTCTCAATCCCGGAATGTTTGGCCCGCTCAGTTCGTTCCGCCGCAATATCGTTAAACCTGTTGAGGTAGATAATGACTCTTCAGCACTGGCAATAGTAAAAAAGATGATTTTCCCGTTTATTCTGAGACGCACAAAACAGCAGGTTGCGAAGGAACTGCCACCAAAAACTGAAAGTGTGGTATACACTGAAATGCTGCCGAAGCAGAAAAAATTCTACGATATCACTCGTGAAGCCTATTTAAGCAGAATTATGGATTCGATCGACAGGTATGGTGTTGAGCACTCAGGTATTCAGGTTATCGAAGGTATGTTGCGTTTGCGGCAGGTTTGTTGCCATCCAGCCCTTATCGAACCTGATTTCAATGGTAATTCAGCGAAATTTGTACTATTTGATGAATATCTGGAAAATATCCTTGCCGGAGGACATAGGGTCCTGGTGTTTTCTCAATTCGAATCTGTGCTGAAATTACTGAAAAAGCGTTTAAATGAAAAACATATTCCTCATGAATTATTAACCGGTAAAACACGCAATCGTGAGAAAGTGGTTATGAACTTCAGGGAGAATCCAATTCCTGTGTTCCTTATCTCACTCAAAGCCGGTGGGGTAGGGCTGAATCTCGTTGAGGCCGATTATGTTATCCATATGGATCCCTGGTGGAATCCTGCAGCTGAAAATCAGGCTTCTGACCGTGCCCATCGTATCGGGCAGACTAAAGAAGTGTTCGTGTATAAATTTATTACGGTTGATTCGATTGAAGAGCGTGTATTGCGGATGCAGGTTATGAAAAAGGCCCTGTCAAATTCAATCATCCAAACTGAAAAGTCTTTCTTCAAGAGCCTGACCAAACAGGAGATTATCTCCCTGTTTTCGTAATATTATAAATCCATGTATCCTCTCAAAAAACACTGGTAATTTGATGCCTTAAGCATCCGGTCTTGTTTTTATCTAATAAGCACATCTTTCTCTCTCATTCAAGGTAGGCCTGTCATTTCGAAGTACACCTACCATTTACTCTCACCTGAGAAATCTTCTCTTCCTGCATTTCTACCATGGTATATTGAGAGGATAC
>CBDVBE010000507.1:0-4002 GCA_965372145.1 uncultured bacterium
CGTCCGGGTAGCGTTACCACAATCCCTGCACCGCGCATCTTATAATTTACCGCTTGTTCCAAGGGATTTAATTGATGGTTGAGTTTTTCTTCAATTTCCTTAATAGTGTATGAAATCGGTACTTTAGGTTCCAGTGTTTTTAACTGTTTTATATACCATTTGGTATTAAGAAGGCTGAGGTTGACTATTCGGACATCCCGCCGGATTTCCTCAGCTTCCTGTAGAAACCACAACGGGAATGTATCATTATCACCGTTAGTAAAAATTATACCGTCTTTTTCACATGACATAAGCAGGTTATAGGCATAATCATATGGGATCCAGTCTTTCCGCCGATAGTTTTCAACTAAATTCTGTGAGAAAGGCAGCGCAGGTGATACTGCAAAAAGCACCGCAATGATCGGTGCAAGCTGCGTACGGAAGAAACGGTTTTTATTTGTAAACAGGAAATGCATAAAACAGCCCGCAGCTAGTCCCATCCACATGCCGAAAAACATAAAACCGGTAGTATAAAAGTAATCACGGATACGGACTTCACGATGCTGTAGTGGGAGCTGCCCCTGCTTTCCGTTTCTCACCCACATGAGATAATCCCGTTTCATAGGACGGGTACCATCGGCAAAATTCATATATAAAACCATAATAATGGAACCTATTACAAATAAAAAGATCAGGAGAATCGCCACATTCCTGTTTTTGCTGTATAAATAGGCCCATCCATATAGCATGAAAAAAGTGGGTATCAGGTAGAGGATAAGACGGAAAAGCCCTCCTGCAGTACCCCAATTATTAATGAGTGTATTATTTCTGTCGATACCGACAGAACGTCCGAAATGAAAAAATTGGGTCAAATGAAATCCACCATATCCCATATGGCCATCAATCCCGAATTGCTTATTCCAGGCTCCAAGTCGATGAAACATACGGGTTACCATCGATTCCGATCCGTACTGTTTACGTTCTAAAAAACCCTTAAAAGCAAGCCAGTTTATCTTGCCGGATTCATCAATTACAATAACAGGATGGTTTTCATCAATTATTGGTTGAACTGTTGAACGAATTGGTATATAAAAATGTACGGAATATCCCATTAAAGCAAAGAAGGCAAGCCAGAAACAAAAACGCCATTTCTTTTTTGCCGATTTTTCTACTAATGACATGACAAAAGTTCCCACTACAGTAACCGGCCCAAGCCATAAAAACAGTGAAACATCATAAATCACAGCTAACATCGCCAGGGCAGTAATCCACAACCGCCAGTCTTTCATTTTATTTTCATCGGAAAGAAATATATAGAGGCCGACCGGAATTAATGCGAGCATCGACATCATATGAATCCCAATACCTATGAAAGCGACATACGTAAAAAGTATCAGAAGCTGATCCCGGTGCGGATCTTGGCTCTGAGACCATTTAATTGCTAACCACACACAGAGTACAACAATAAGCATTGAGGGAATATACACGGAGGCTTCAACTGCACTGAACCAGAAGGTATAACCGAATGCAGTAAAGAGAGCTCCTACTATGCCTGACAAATATACGGTTATTCTTTTCCATGAGGTATCAGGAATCCCCATCCATGAAATCATAGCGCGGACAATAATCAGGTAAATCAACATTGAGGCACATGAAGCACTGAACACAGATATCAGATTGATGCGAAAAGCTACCTGTCTGAAAAAGAAAAAAATTATAGAAAATGTCCGTCCAAGCAGCACATACATCGGATTACCCGGAGGGTGTGGAATTCCCAGCGAATGTGATGCACCAATATACTCTCCACAATCCCAGAAAGCAACGGTTGGAGAAACTGTAGATATAAAGGCAATAAACGTTATAAAAAGGATACCTAACGCAACAATCCGATTATTCTTCTCATGAATCTGTTCCATATGTATCAATAATCCTTTCCTCATAAAACCTTTATTTTATGGATAATTCTTTATATATTGCATCGATAATACCATTTACAAATTTTCCCGATTCTTCAGTACCATAAATTTTGGCAATTTCAACGGCTTCATCAATAACTACTTTATAAGGCACCTCTTCGATTAAACGAAGTTCCGTTATAGCCACCCGTAATATATTACGATCAATAACGGCCATTCTTTTCACATCCCAATTAGCAGTGTGTTTTTGTAATAGTGAATCAATCTCGTTCGTGTCTGTCACTGCTCTTAGAATGAGTTCATGCGCATATTTTTTTGCCTCTTTGCCAATCTTGGTATTTGCTGCAATTGTCTCAAAGATCGAAGCGATATCTTTATCATCCCTGACATCATATGCATACATCACCTGGAGGGCAAGTACGCGGGCTTTTCGTTTATTTCTCATGCTTCTTACATCGTATTAACAAAAGTAGTAGTATCAGCCTTTAAATTAAATGTATGCTCTAACGATAGTTAACGAAATGTAACGAAAAAACATCCTGACCCAGATAAACTGCTATAGTCCCATTTATGGGGGATAAGTACCTTAGAAATAATTTTCTGCCAATAAATGGTACAAGGTGCCGGCTTGTCTGGTAAAAAATTATTTCTAAGGTGCTAATACAATCAGTTTATAGCTTTTTAAACAGATTAACCATTTCTATTGCAGAAAGTGCTGCATCAAAACCTTTGTTACCCAATTTTGTTCCAGCCCTTTCAACAGCCTGTTCAATGGTGTCTGTTGTAAGAACACCAAAAATAACCGGTTTACCGGTCTCTAGTCCAACCGCTGCAATTCCCTTGGAAACCTCCCCAGCGATATAATCAAAATGGGCAGTGTTCCCTCTGATAACAGCGCCAAGGCAAATAACCGCATCATACTTGTCAGACGCTGCAAGTTTCTTTGCAACTAAAGGTATCTCAAAGGATCCTGGTACCCATACTATTGTAATATCATTTTGATCAACGGCGTGACGTACAAGGCAATCTACCGCGCCCTCGACCAGTTTTCTACTTATTAATTCATTGAATCGACTTGCAACGAGTGCAAACCGCTTTCCTGAAGCTTCTAACTGGCCCTCAATTATGGTTGACATAAATATCCTCCTTCAAGAAGGTGTCCTAGTTTTGACTTTTTTGTCGCTAGATATTTTTCATTCTCTTTTCTTGGTTGAACCTGTATTGAAACACGTTCTACTATTTCAATGCCATAGCCTTCTAATCCAACTATTTTCCGTGGATTATTCGTCATCAGACGGATTTTCTTTACACCAAGATCAGCAAGGATTTGCGCTCCAATACCGTAATCCCGCAAATCAGGTGGAAAACCCAATTCCACATTTGCTTCAACAGTATCCATACCCTGATCCTGTAACTCGTATGCTTTCAATTTGTTCACGAGTCCAATTCCACGGCCTTCCTGGCGTAGATAAAGTATAACCCCCTCTTTTTTCGCTATTTCTTTCATGGCTTTATGCAGCTGTTCACCACAATCACAGCGTCGTGAGCCAAAGATATCTCCGGTAAAACACTCTGAGTGAACCCGAACAAGTATCGGTTCTTCCGGATTTATCTCCCCTTTCATAAGTACAATGTGAACCACACCGGAAAGGGTGTCTTCATACGTTTTAATATTAAAAATCCCATACTCTGTCGGCAACTGTGCTGTAGACTGGCAGGTTACAAAGTGTTCGTGTGCGGTGCGATATCGTATAAGATCAGCAACTGATATGATTTTTAAGTTATGCTTCTGAGCGAATTTTTTTAGCTGGGGCATACGCGCCATGGTGCCATCTTCATTCATTATCTCACATATAACCCCGGCGGGCTTCAGACCGGCAAGTTTTGCCAGATCAACTGAGGCTTCCGTTTGACCACTCCGTATTAAAACACCGCCTTCACGTGCACGGATTGGAAACATGTGTCCCGGTTTAATAAAATCACCCGGTTTACTTTCCGGATCGACAAGTTTTCTAACCGTTGTACTCCTATCGGCAGCAGATATTCCAGTGGTAGTCTCCTCGCGAGCCTCTACAGAAACAGTGAAAGCGGTTTCGTATCGGGAGGT
>CBDVBE010000508.1:0-3964 GCA_965372145.1 uncultured bacterium
TAACCAAGGAGGTTATTATGATAGGCGGAATTAATACTACATCATATCAGTTAGCAGCTCTCTATAATACAAATAACCGTTTGCTTTCCGATGTACTCACTCGTATTGCTTCTGGAAAAAAGATCAATTCACCGAGCGATGATTTTGCCGGCTATATCCGCGCTCAGAATTATCAGCAGGATATTACCGGTTATGAACGTGTAAAAGAAAATCTGCTGGCCGCAAAGGTATATACCGATACGGCGGCAAGTGTCGGTCAATCTATTTATGATGATCTTATTAAAATGCAGGAACTTAAAGACATGTACGATGCTGAGGTGGCAGGTGCAAATGATGCCGATGTCCTTGCAGGATATGCCTCGGATTTTAATGCTCTGCGGGATAGCGTTGTTGATGCGATTGATGAAACGTATGTTGACGGTACGCAGATTGTAAATGCCGCTGCAATTACAAGTGTTAATTTAGATCCGGATGGGAGCGGGACTTTAGCGGTTACCTTTACGGATGAGCCTGACAGTACGGCAATTGCGGCGTTTGATATTTCGGGTGCTATTGCTATCGCGGCAGAAATCACCTCGACCCGGACCTATCTTTCTGAAGCGGAGCACTTCAATAGAACAATCAACCGGCAACTCGATTTAACAACCACGATAATCGGGAGTAAACAAGCTGCAAAGTCGATAATAACTGATATCGATGACGCTGAGGAGCAGGCAAACCTGACAGCATGTCAGATTCGTACCCAGGCATCATTAGCGATGGTTGCCCAGGCGAATTTGAATCAATCCTTTATCGCGAAATTATATGGATTCTAAAGATAAGGGAAAATAATGATGTAGAGACGCATAATTATGCGTCTCTACAATAAACACGGTGAACGATTTTCCTGTAGTAGCGGGGAAGCGCTGCAGGAAAATCCTTACACGGAAGTTAGAAATTCACACAAGGGAGGTGGCTTATGATATCCACGGATTCTTTCAGTATAACAGCGTCACGTATTGCAAATTTTTATAACATTAACGGTGCGCAGCTTTCGAAAAGTCTTTTACGCTTTGCCGCGCAGAAACGTTTTACTAAACCAAGTGATAATATTTCCGATTATATACGATCAGAAAAGATTCAGCGGGAAAATAAGGATTACAAAGGGATCCAGACTGAACTGCAGGTTGCACTTGCCATGATGGATGTTGCAGAGCGGACCGCCATGTTTGTAAAGGATGATCTCGTACGAATGGGAGAGCTGGTTGATAGATATTATGATGCGAACACTACCGCAGATGAACAGGCGGCAATAGTAGATGAATTTAACCTGTTGAAAACCAGTATCACTGATTTTATCAGCAACACTTATTATGATGACAAACTGCTTATTCAGGATACATCACTGACGCAGCCGCTTCGCAGTATAATTCTTAATCCCTATGATATTACTCAAACATTCGATATCGATTTTAACAGTGGCGATGTCCCCGATGTTGCTGCACTTGATGTGACGGTTGGACAGGCTGCAGCCGGTGCTGCGGTACAGGCGGAACTTGATAAAGCCTATTCCTATCTTGCGAAAACATCCGGCTATATTTTCGGACTGAATTCGCAATACAATATGGCGGTAAACAAAGTGGTAAATAACAAGGCCGCAGATTCAGTGATAAGCGATGTCGATGCCGCTAAAGAAATGTTGGAGATAACCAAAAGGTCAATGCGCCAACAGGCTTCCGCCGCGATGCTTTCACAACTTAATATTTCACGGCAGAGTGTTTTGACGTTGATTATGTGGTGGAAATAGGAGTTATAACATTGTAATAACTCAGGCGAGAATTGCCTGTATCTTTTCCGCAATTGCTTCCGGTGTCAGTTTCAAATTCTCCAGTAGTTTTTCAGTGCTGCCATGAGGAATAAATTCATCAGGATAGCCGAGATTTAAAACCTTGTTTTCCTGCCCCAGTTGTGAAATACATTCAAGTATGGCAGAACCAAACCCTCCTGCCAGGGTATTACTTTCAAGTGTAATAATATAAGGATGTTTCGAAAAAAGTTTTTTATAAAACTTATTATCAAGCGGCTTCGCGAATCGGGCATTAATAAGTGTTGGTTTAACTCCATTCTTTGCCAGAATATCACAGGCTTTTTCTGCAATATGGCAATAGTCACCGAGTGACAGTATTGCACACTGCTTTCCTTTAATAACAGTTTCCGGTTGAAAAAGAGGTATTTTTTTCATCGGATCGTTAATGCCGATACCCGGTCCTTTACCACGTGGGTAACGGATGAATACCGGGCCATCTATATGGTTTACTGCAGTAAAGAGCATATTCCGTAGTTCGGATTCGTTGCGTGGAGCCATTATAGTTGCCCCGGGAATGGTACGGAGGTATGAGATATCAAATGTACCATGATGCGTAGGCCCGTCGTTGCCCACAATACCGGCACGGTCGAGACAGAACACAACATTGAGTTTATCCAGCGCCACGTCCTGGATAACATGGTCATAAGCACGCTGGAGAAATGTAGAGTATATGGCAACTACCGGTTTCAGCCCGTGCAGGGCAAGACCGGCTGCAAAGGTCACCGCATGCCCTTCAGCAATACCGACATCAAAAAAGCGGTCGGGTAGTTTATCCAGAAAATACTTAAGCCCGGTGCCGTCAGGCATAGCCGCGGTTATAGCCACAACATCTTCCTGCTTTTCAGCTATTTCAACAAGCGCTTTTCCGAATACATCACTATATGATGGTATAGAAGAACTGCCGGATGCTACGTCACCGGTTATTTTCGAGAATTTACCGATACCGTGGTATTTTGTAGCATCATTTTCAGCAAAGCTGTATCCTTTACCTTTTTTGGTTAACACATGAATCAGCATCGGACCCGCTTCAGAGTGCTTCGCAAAATTAAACACGTCGATTAAATCATTAATATTGTGTCCGTCAACAGGGCCGATATAACGAATCCCGATATCTTCGAAAAACTTCCCGGGGGTCAGCAGATGTTTGACCGCATCATCAACATTATGTACCAGGTCTCTGATTTTTTTGCCGACATCGGACAGGGTGCCGAGCAGTTCCCAGACATCACTTTTAAGTTTGTTATATCGTTTATCAGTAATTATTCTGGTAAGGTAGCGGGAGAGAGCGCCGACATTTCTCGATATGGACATCTCATTATCATTGAGAATGACAGTCATATTGGTGGACTGGGTACCGAGGTTATTTAATCCTTCAAAGGCCAGGCCCCCGGATATGGCGCCATCACCGATGATCGCCACAACATTAAACTCTTCTTTTTTTAAATCACGAGCCTTTGCGATACCAAGTCCCAGGGATATCGAGGTAGAGGCATGCCCGGTTGATGCTGCATCGTATTCGCTTTCCGATACCCGGGGAAATCCGCTGATACCGCCAAACTGTCTTAATGTATGGAACGATTCACGTCTCCCGGTGATGATTTTGTGAGGATATGCCTGATGGCCGACATCCCATATCAGTTTGTCTTCAGGGGTGTTGTAACAGTAGTGGAGCGCAATGGCAAGTTCCACCGCTCCAAGACTGGGTGCAAGATGCCCGCCGCATTTACTGACAGTATCAAGCATGAATTCGCGGATTTCTTTAGCCAACTGCTTGAGCTGTTTCTTTTTCAGTTTCCGAAGATCATCTGGAGAATTGATGGATTCTAATAAACTCAAAGTGTATAATCCTCACTGGTTAATACTGTTTCCTAAGTAGTATAAAATAACTTTAAAAAGAGTATAAAAGATACTTTGAATCGTGAAAAGTAATCAAGACACAATTTAATAGAAGTGTGCGTTGGATTACGTGAATAGTATGTTTTTATTAAAATCAGACTGTGCCCGGTACCGAAGTAATTATTTTATATGCGATATCGTATGAATGACCGTAATTATTTCAGTTCAATATTTTGTAACCGTTCACAGGTTCAGGGTTCCCCGTTCAATGGTTAAAATCGC
>CBDVBE010000509.1:0-3856 GCA_965372145.1 uncultured bacterium
GTGAGGTTATAAAAAATAAATTCCATACTGATAATCGCTCAATTTAGGTATAATTAATTTCAACCATCTCAAGAATCTAAAAAGGTAAAACAGGCAAAACAGAATAAGGAAAATAGTTCAAGTATCAATATTCAAACCCCATATTTTATTTTCCTTATCAGGTAATAAAAAGAAGATGGATAAAATCGAATTATTTGTAAGGAGAAATTAATGCCCATCTACGAATACAAATGTAATAACTGCGAAAACGTTTTTGAAGAATTAGTCAGTTCGGACCCCGGCAAACCACTCCCCTACCCGAAATGTTCATCAGAGGATACTAAGAAACTCATGTCAGCCGCGGGAATAGGTACGAGTTCAAAGAGTGAACCTGCATGCGCTGCAACCTGTCCGACACCAAACTCATGCTGCGGTGGTGGTACGTGTCCGATGCAGTAACTGCACAGAAACAGCCTTTCGCTGTCTGGCTGACACCTGAAAAAAATAAAGCGAAATATTTATCCGGTGTGATCCACTATGTATGTAATGAATACAATGCTACACCTTTTAAGCCTCATCTTACTCTTGTTTCCGGTATAACCCTTGATACGAATACCCTTCTTGAAGAGACCGAATCGGTTCTACCTGATGTTATTCCTATAAAACTTTCCATTCAAAAAATCTCCTGTGCTGATGATTTCTTTAAAACACTCTTTATCACATTTGATGAAAACGATTTACTCATTCAGATTTTCCAGAAATGCAAAACAGCTATTACCGGGAATCATACCGAATCCTTTCTCCCGCATGTAAGTCTGCTTTATAAAGAAATGGCCCTTGAAGAAAAGCAAAAAATTGCGTCTAACCTGGAAATACCTATTCATGAAATCATGTTTGATACAGTACAAATTGTATGCCCGGGAAACAGGGAGAAAGGCTGGTATGATATCAGTCGTTGGGAAACGATATTTACCAGAAAATTGACCGGCGTATAATGAGTATATCAAACAAAATTCAACTATTAAAAAACCTGCTCCCATCCCTCAACAATCGTCTTGAAAATTGTGACATCTGTCCACGTGAGTGCCGGGTAAATCGTCTGGCCGGGGAAAGGGGATATTGCGGTACTGATGCGTCACTTGTAGTGTATACATCATTTCTTCATCATGGTGAAGAGCCTCCGATCAGCGGCAAGAACGGCAGCGGTACGATATTCTTCTCCGGATGCAATCTCAAATGTATATATTGCCAGAACTACAAATTCTCTCATGCTATTACCGGAAAATCTCTTGAAGAAAATGAACTTTCAAACACTATGCTCGATTTACAAAATAAAGGTGCCCATAATATCAATCTGGTTACGCCAACACATTTTCTCCCGCAGATAGTAAAAAGTTTATTGGTTGCATATAACAAAGGGCTACATATCCCGATTGTCTATAATACCTCAGGATATGAAAAGAGGGGAATTGTAGAATTATTGAATGGGATTATTGATATCTACCTGACAGATATTAAATACATGTCTCCTGATTTAGCAAAAAGCTGTTCAAACGCGAAAGATTATCCAACAGTTTCCCTGGATGCTGCCCGGGAAATGTCGAAGCAGGTTTCAACGGAATATGATAATGGTATACTCAGGAAAGGTCTGGTTATCCGGCACCTGGTCCTGCCTAACCATATTGATAATTCAAAAGAGATACTTTCCCGGATAAAAACAACTCTTCCTGACGCGCTTGTCAGTGTCATGTTTCAGTACCGGCCATATCATAATGCCAGACAATATTCTCTTATAGATCGACCGGTTAATTATAAAGAATATCAGCAGATTAAAGAGTTTGTTGAAGAGCTTGATTTACCGGGCTGGGTACAGGATTTTGATCCGCCCGATGAACTGGCCGGGGTGTATTTTACTCCTGATAACGAAATGTTGTAACCTTTTTTGTTCAGCCGGTTTTCCTTTACGCCTTATCCTCATATAAGGCGGAGGAGAAGAGGAGTGACATTTCACCAATGACGGGAACTGCCATGAACAGCTATATCATCTCAAACAGTAGAGTAATCCAACGAAATCAGATAATCGATAACAAATTCGTAATCGTTGAAAACAAAAAAATAATCGCAATTGCTGATAACTGTGAAGCTTATCCTGCCTTCCCAATAATCGATGCGAATAAATGCTATTGTGCACCGGGACTCATTGAAATGCATATCCACGGCTGCAGTACATTCGGTTTTGAAATACCGGAAGAGGGCATACTGGAAAAAACAGCAGAATTTTTAGCACAGCATGGGGTTAATACCTTTGTGCCGACACTGCAATGTGATGAAACAACAATTACCCAGCTTGCCGGCGAACTTGATGCAGACAGTTCTTTACAGAAAAAAATTCCGGGATTGTACATTGAAGGCCCTTTTATAAGTACAATAAAAAAAGGCGGCATCCAGGAAAAGCACATCAGACAGCCCGATTATGATTATTTAAAAAAACTGGATGAACTGTCAAAAGGGTACATTAAACTCATGACCATAGCCCCGGAAATTGACGGCAGCGAAAGAATCTTTAATGCACTTCCCGGGTTCGGTATAATCCCCTGTTTCGGCCATTCCAATGCTGAGCTGCAGGATATTCCCCAATTTGATGACAATGAAACAGTTTCGATAACCCATCTGTTCAACGGTATGTCATCGATCTCTCATCAAAAAACCGGTTTAGCCATGCTCCCCTTTATTAATAACCATATCTTTTTCGAATTAAATGCAGACGGCATCCATCTCAACAGAGACAGCATTGCAATGAGCTATAGCAATCTCAATCATGAACGATTATTATTAATCACTGATGCGGTCATATCAGCCGGAATAAAACAGGGAGAGTATACCTATTATGATAAGCCGGTCGTTTCTGGAAAGAATGGCGTGAGATATAAACATAATGATGTACTCATTGGATCAAACTGTCTGATTCTCGATGTGATAAAAAATCTAATCGATATAACCGGAGCACCGGTATACGAGGCTATCAAATTTGCAACCGCCAATCCTGCCAAACTGCTGGGGATCGATAGTTACAAAGGAAGCATTGACGTTGGGAAAGTGGCAGACTTGATTCTATTAGATGATGAATTGAAAGTGGTGAGAAATCTTGCTCTATAATTATTAGCGCAAAAATCGTTTTTCTAATAACTGTTGAAGGTCACGACGGCCGTCGAGTACACAATGTATAAAAACCAGATTTTTATCTATTTCGTAGATTATTCGATAGGGCTTGAAATGAATTTCTCTGAATGCTGTAACACCAATATATTCGAGTTCTGGTGGAATATGACCGCGATCGGGTAATTCATTAAGATTCTGGCAAGTCTCCTCTATTTTTTCAAAAACATAGTTAGCATGCTCGGAAGAATCGTTTAGGGGGATGTATCGATAAATATCAAATATATCATCCTCTGCCTCTGAGAGGATTACAACCTTGTATCTCATTGCAGTTCCTTAATTCGTGAACGAATATCTCGAAATGCCTGTTTTACCGGTTTGTAATGCCCTTCACTTTTACTTTTAGTGCTCTGAGCCAACATCTTGAGCAATGCCAGCGTATCATTCATTTGTTCATAACTGGCCAAATTTAGAACTACCGCTTTTGCCTCACCATTATGGGTAATCACCAGAGTTCTATGGTTTTCTGATACATCCCGAATTAGCTCAGAGGCGTGAGCTTTTAAATAGCTAATGGATTTTACGGATTCACTTAGTTTCATGAGACCTCCTCTTGACCTAAATATAGACTAAATATTGGTCTGAGTAAAGCGAAAAATAAATAAAAATTTACTTGTATTTTTATATAAAATTTGCTTAATTTTTAGCGTACAGCCGATTA
>CBDVBE010000510.1:0-3851 GCA_965372145.1 uncultured bacterium
TCTGTGAAAAACCGTTGTGATGATGCTTGAGTTGGTAAACATTCTTCAATTTTAGATTTTGGATTTTAAATTTTGGATTTCAACCCTGAACCTTGAACCCTGAACCTGTGAACGATTACGCTTTCATTAACAGCATTTCCTTACTTACCATAAAAACAGCATGTGGGCAAACTGGTTTGGCAGTACTATTTCTTTCTAACTTTCTTCGCTGTATCCTTGGGCTCTTTATCCTTCTTTATTGTCTCAATAAAACGTGTGCGGCGGTTATTCTCATGTCCCGATAAATATAAACTGCCATCCAGCACAACCATCTGATCGCCGGGCTTAATATGCTCACCACAATCGCAATTACACAGGCCCCAATCCTTTGTAGCTTTCATATATAAGTCCTTTCTCTCAGCGGCAATTCCAGGAAAGCTTATTACATGTCTTTTCTAATTTCTAATTTCCAATTTCCAATTTCCAATTTCAAGCCGTTACCGGCTACCTATAAGTAAATCTATTTCCTTCTTTACATCCTCGAAAATTTCATCTATTGACTTATCACCCTGCAATAAAACAATTCTACCCGGGTGTGCAGATGCCAGGGCAAGATAGCCTTCACGGATCTTCCGGTAAAACTCCTCCGGGCTGTTCTCGAGCCGGTCCGGCGTTTTGTTCATCTTCTGCATACGCTCAAATGCACACTCAACACTGATATCAAAAATAAAGGTTCTTGCAGGTACTAATCCGCCAGTGGCGAATTCATTCAGTTGTTGAAGCTGGTGTAACGGGATTCCTCTCCCGAATCCCTGATAGGCAAAGGTCGCTTCCTGAAAACGGTCACAGAGAACTACTTTGCCCTCCTCCAGGGCAGGAAGGATTTTTTCTACGACATGCTGTGCCCGTGCTGAAAGATATAACAGGAGTTCGCACGAATCCTTCATTTCACTGTTTTGTGGGGATAATATCAGTTCCCTGATTTTTTCCGCAACAGGTGTGCCGCCAGGTTCCCGGGTAAGAATAGAGGGGATGCCTTTACTTTCGAGATACTGGGCTGCCCGGGCAATCTGGGTACTCTTCCCGCACCCGTCTATTCCTTCAAAAGTTAGAAAAAGGCCATGTTTCATTGTGCACCGCAACACTTCTTGTACTTTTTCCCGCTGCCGCAGGGACACGGATCGTTTCTACCAACCTTCTGCATAACACGCACCGGCTGTAATTTACCGCCTTCAGCACGAGCCCTATTGGTCACGAGCTGGCGCTTCTGTTGTGTCTGCGGCTGCGCCTGTGCGGCACCGGAGGATGAAAATACATCAAACTCACTGTGAGTTGTCTTCGAGTGGTCTGCACCCATGCGGTCCTTTCGTTCAACCGCCTCAAGCCTGAAGATATACCCGGTAACTTCCCCTGCAATAGTACTGCGTAATTCTTCAAAGAGTTTTAAACCTTCCCTCTGGTACTCATACAGCGGATTCTTCTGGCCAAAAGCACGGTATTGAACCCCGCTCTTGAGATGATCCATTTCGTAGAGGTGGTCTTTCCAGAGATTATCAACCACCATGAGAAATACTCCGCTTTCAAACTGCCGCATTGATTCAGCACCAAAACGTACTTCTTTCTCATCATAACGTGCTTTTACTTCTTTCCAGATCTCATCAAATATTACATCATGGGTCTTCTTTTCCAATTGATCATCCGGAATACGATACGTTATACCACAGGAAGTCTGTAGTTCATCATACATTGCTTTAAGGTCCCACGTCTCAGGGTACTTTTCATCGACTATATGTCTGAGAACAACATCTTCAATAAATTGCGAGACCTGACCTTCTATTTCATCTCTTACAGTCTCTTCTTTAAGCATCCGCTGACGCAGGGAGTAAATCTCCATGCGCTGCAGATTCATAACATCATCATACTCTTTCAGATGTTTTCTTATTTCAAAGTTTCTGCCTTCAACCCTCTTCTGTGCGTTACCGATAGCTTTACTGACAAAGGGATGCGAAATAACCTCTCCCTCCTCAGCACCGAGTTTGTCCATAACAGAAGCGATCCGCTCGGAACCGAATATCCGCATAAGGTCATCATCCAGACTGAGGAAAAACTTTGACGATCCTTTGTCGCCCTGCCGCCCGGACCGTCCACGCAGCTGGTTATCGATACGGCGGCTCTCATGCCGTTCGGTACCGATAATATGCAGGCCACCGGCTTCTACAACACTTGTATGTTCTTCGGAAAGCTTATTATATAACTCAGAAAAATGTTCACGGAGTTCCTCTTTTGAATATTGATCCGTATCTTCTCCATGCATCATCAGTTCATTCTTTGCCATGACTTCAAAGTTTCCACCAAGTACTATATCAGTACCACGTCCCGCCATATTGGTAGCAATGGTTACTGAGCCGGCCCGTCCGGCCTGTGCCACAATCATGGCCTCTTTCTCATGCTGCTTGGCATTGAGTACCTCGTGTTTTATTCCGGCACGGGTGAGTAACTTGCTGAGCAGCTCTGATTTTTCAATTGAGGTGGTACCGACCAGACTTGGGCGTCCGCATTCGACCATATGCTCAATCTCTTTGACAACTGCGTTATATTTTTCCCGATGGGTTTTATATATTTCATCTTCAAAATCATCACGTACCAAGGGACGATTCGTCGGGACCTGCACCACGTCAAGTTTATAGATATCCAGAAATTCATTCGCTTCCGTTGCCGCAGTTCCTGTCATACCGGCCAGTTTATTATACATCTTGAAAAAATTCTGGAAGGTAATGGTTGCGAGAGTCTGGTTTTCACCTGCGACTTTGACTCCCTCTTTTGCCTCAAGTGCCTGATGCAGCCCTTCGGAGTATCTCCGGCCATGAAGAATACGGCCGGTAAATTCATCCACAATAAGTATCTGGCCATCCTGCACGACATAATCGACATCCCTTTCGAAAAGAGAATATGCCCGCAATAACTGGCTTACTGAATGGATCCTCTCTGATCGAGCAGCATATCCACGATGGGCTTCTTCACGTTTTGCAGATTTTTCTGTAGGGCTTAGTGATTCATCCTTATCAATCGCCCCAATAGTCTCAGCAAGGTCCGGAACTACAAAGAAATCAGGATTACTGCCACCGACTAATACACGCCCATTCTCAGTCATTTCCGCACTATGCCCGGACTCGTCAATGGTATAATACAAATCCTCATCCAGTTCGTACAGTTTCTTTTCCCGAAGGTAGTCGGTTTCAACGACTTTTATAAGCTTACTAACCCCCTGCTCTTTGAGCAGTTTAAGTAATCGTTTATTCTTCGGAGAACCATGCTGAACCAAGATAAGCTTTTTACCCACTTCATAATGTTTTTCTTCATCATCCAGTATCGATTCAATTTCCGACACGACATTGCCAATTAACTTACTCTGTGCATTAAGCAACTTTTCAACCCGTGGTTTTAATTCATCGTATTCCTCATTAGTCTTTGTCACCGGCCCGGAAATAATAAGCGGGGTTCTTGCCTCATCAACAAGGATATTGTCAACCTCATCAATAATTGCATAATTTAACTTCCGCAGCACACAGCTTTCATTGGAACTTGCCATGTTGTCACGCAGATAATCAAAACCGAATTCATTATTTGTTCCGTAGGTAATATCGCATTCATACGCTGCCCGCCGTTCTTCAGAACCCGGCTCAGTAATATCCAGACAGCCTACGGTCAGATTAAGAAATTTGAATATTTTTCCCATCCACTCACTATCACGCCTGGCGAGATAGTCATTAACCGTAATGGCATGCACCCCTTTTCCGGACAATGCATTGAGATATGCCGGCATAACTGCGACTTGTGTTTTTCCTTCACCGGTCTTCATCTCTGCAATCTTT
>CBDVBE010000511.1:0-3848 GCA_965372145.1 uncultured bacterium
GAGGGTGAGGTTATAAAAATTCAATTCCATACTAACAATCGCTCAATTTAGGTAAAAGTATTTTGCACAAAGCCACACTAAACCAATGTTCAGGAGTGTCTGTATGAGTCAGAAACCATTAACTGAAGAGCAGAATCGTGTATTGTCATTTATAATCAAGCAGCAACGTGATTTTGGCGCGCCGCCCACAATGCGCGAAATCTGTTTTGCGCTGGGCTATAAAAGTGTCAACAATGCCCGTCAGCACATGCGCCTGATCGAGCAGAAGGGTTATATCAGGCTGAATAAAGGAAAGGCGCGCGGTATTGAGCTGCTGGTCAGTGTTCAGCGTGAAGAGGGGGAGAACAAGGTTGAAGTTCCGCTTGTTGGGTCCATAGCAGCGGGCGTGCCCATTACTGCCTATGAGAATCTCGAAGGCCATATTACCCTCGACAGAAACCTGTTCAAGGGCGAGGGGCTGTTTACCCTGCGGATCAAAGGTGACAGTATGAAAGACATTGGCGTGCTCGATGGCGACCTTGTTATTGTCCAGCAGCAGAACAGCGCGCGAAACGGCGAGGTTGTGGTCGCGATTATTGAGGGAGATGCAACACTCAAGCGCTACATCAAAGAGGACGATCATATCATTTTACGCGCGGAGAATCCACTCTATGAAGATATTATTGTTTCCTCGGATCGAGAGATATGGATTGCCGGGAAGATGGTTGGGGTTATGAGAAAATGTTAAAGAAAGTTAAAAGTCAAAATAAATAATAGATTTTTTCTTGAGGGAGGAGGTACTATTGCTAGCATTTTCCTCCGAAGATAAAGTGAAACACAGAATGATTGGCGAATGACGATTAGCGAACAGCGAATAGCGAAGTGAAATATGGAGGAAGTGATAATGAAGGAATTTGACCTGGAGGAACGCTTAATAAATTTTTCTGTTTTAATTATAGAGATCGTTAATGGAATGCCGAACACTAAGGCAGCAAGTCATTTGGCTGGACAATTGGTACGCTCCGGCACTTCTGTTTCCCTGAATTATGGTGAAGCTAAAGGTGGTGAATCAAGAAGAGATTTCATTCATAAAATTCAGGTTGTTTTAAAAGAATTAAGGGAGACCTTTGTGTGTTTGAAGATTATAGACAGGGCCAAGCTCTATAGATCGCAGGAAAAAATAGGCATGGCGTTGAAGGAAAATAATGAACTCATTAGTATTTTTGTAAGAAGTGTTAATACAGCAAGAAAAAATTCAAAATCTAAAATAGCTAATCGCTAATCGTCATTCGCTAATCGTATTGAGCACCCAGAATTCAGCAAAAAAAAACGTGTGCCACGGCCTTCAGGCCGTGCTATCCATAAAAAAGGGGAGTAAAAGTATGAAAGATATCGTCACTGATCCCGCACTCGTCGGCCGTTGTGGCCTCTATTGTGGAGCGTGTAAAGCGTACCTGAAAGGAAAATGTCCCGGTTGTGCTGAGAACGAAAAGGCATCCTGGTGTAAAGTGAGAAAATGCACCAACGAAAATGGCTATAGAACATGCGCGGACTGCACGCAGGAAGGCGGCATTGCTGAGTGTAAAGAATTTAACTCAGTCATGGCCAAGGTCTTTGGCTTTATCTTTCGTTCAGACAGGGCTGCATGTATCAGGCGGATAAAAGAGATCGGCGTTGAGCAGTTTGTAGCGGAGATGGCGGAAAAGGGGATGCAGACGATAAAGAAATAAGATCAAAGAACAAAGATCAAAAATCTAAATACCACTTTGAAGGAGAGATATCAATGAAAGCACTTAAAATAACCGGCGTTATCGTTGGCGGTAGTATCCTGATACTGCTTTTCTATCTGGGCTACCATGGCCTGTTCACCAGGGTCACGGTCACTGAAAAAACACTCGATTCATTCCGGATGGTATATAAAAAACATGTCGGGCCTTATCAGGAGATTGGGCCGGTTATGGATGCGCTTTACCAGGATCTGCTCAACAATTATTCCATCGAAACAACCAATGGGGTAGGACTCTACTATGATAATCCACGGAAAGTAGCGCCTGAACAGTGCAGAAGCATTGGCGGCTGCATATTGGAGCCGGGAGATTATACCCGGATAGAGGAGTTGAAACAGAAGTATGATGTGCGGGAATACCCTTCTGCAAAGGCTGTAGTTGCGGAGTTTCCATTCAGGGGCAAAATGGCAATCATTCTGGGAATTTTCAAGGTATACCCGAAGCTCGGCAAATATATGGAGGAAAAAGGCTATACATCCTGTCCGATGCTCGAAATTTATGATATGCCTGCGAAAAAAATTATCTATGCCGTTTCAGTAGAGCTTGATGCGAAGGTGTTTGATGCGTTTCTTAAGCCGGAGCCTGAGCCCGAGCCGGTGGAAGAGGATGAGGCAGATAGTACAGTTGCTTTATAGAATCAATAAAAACCTTATTTTATGCTTTTATACCTTAGTAACCCGGAAAGATCAATATAACACTCCTTGAACCTTATTACCTTAATTTGTATAAAAATTGAACGGTGAGTGTTACCGAAGAATAAGGTAATAAGGTAAAGAAGTGGTTGGATTGTAGCTCTATTACTAAGGTCGCGTGCATAAAAATAAGGTTTAGGGGCACAATGCTTTTAATAACAAATGATTGTAATGAAAAAAGCTTCGCTTTATGGCTTATATAACCCCATCGTTAAGCACACATGAAAAACTCTCGATTCTCTCGCAGGACTCGCAGTACGATCTTGCCTGCGCCTGCGGTACGAATAATGATGACCGCCGAAGGCGCTCTGCTGAAGATAAATGGCTTTATCCGGTCTCACTTCCCAACGGGGGAAGTAATGTGCTCTTTAAAACATTGATATCGAATGTGTGTGTCAATGACTGCGGGTATTGCCCTTTGCGGAGTGATGTTGATGCGCGGCGCTGTGTTGTAGAGCCTGAGGCTGTTGTGAAGGTATTCCTTGACTATTACCGGCGAAAAAAGGTATTCGGCCTTTTTATCAGCAGCGGCGTGGCCGGTTCTCCGGATGCATCCATGGAGCAGATCAATAGAATCGCGCTGATTCTGCGGAAAAAGGAGGGATTCAGAGGATATATTCATCTGAAAATAATCCCCGGCGCATCTGATGCTGCGATTGAAGAGTCGGTATCACTGTCAAATGCGGTTTCGATTAACATTGAGGCGCCCGGCGAAACGAATTTCAACAGGCTGTGTACACGTAAAAGTTACCTTAACGACGTGATTCGGCCTTTGAAGCTTATCAGCAGGCTTACCGGAAAAGGAAACCGGTACAGCAAAGTTAAGCAGACAACCCAGTTTGTGGTTGGGGCGTCGGATGAGAAAGACAGGGAACTGGTAAGGTATTCGGGTGAATTGTATAAGCGGCTCGGGTTGCAGCGAATCTATTTCAGCGCGTATCAGCGGGGAGCCGGCCGGGCTGATCTGCCGGGAGAACACTCGGTGTTGAGCAATAGTGAGCTTTTAACGCGGGAGCATCGCCTGTACCAGGTAGACTGGCTGCTGAGAAAATATGGCTTTGAGGCAGGGGAGATCCCGTTGAATCATGACGGCAACCTGTCGCTGAAAATCGATCCGAAGGAGGCGTGGGCACAATTGCATCCGGAATTTTTCCCGGTGCATATCAACCGCGCATCAAAGTGGGATCTGCTGCGGGTTCCCGGGTTGGGGCAGGTTATGGTCAATCGAATTATCGGACACAGAAAAAATGGATATAACATAAGAGAAATGAGACACTTAGGGAGAGTTGGTAAGTTGTTACTTAAGGCTGAGAAGTATGTTGAATTTAATTAAAACATGACTTTTTAGGGTAATTTTCATAACTGATTGATTTTTTACATGGTTATCCCC
>CBDVBE010000512.1:0-3810 GCA_965372145.1 uncultured bacterium
GAATTAATACCCGAAGAAAGACTTGACATTGCGGCTGAAAAGAGTGCGGCAATCACAATTCCTGCAACTCCAACAGGCAGATGATTTGCAATAAAATGAGGGAAGAGAAAATCTGCATCGGTAATCAGGTCTTTACCATCCGGGATAAGGTTAGGATTTGTGCGATAAAATCCCAGCAGCGAAAAACCTACACACATGAGAATAAGGAAAAGTACCTTTTCCCCAACCTGTGTCGTAAGAAATGTACGCCGTGCCGCTTTAACGTCTCGGGTTGCAATAAACCGCTGAATGGCCATTTGATCTGAACCTGCAGTGCATACCCACCAGCCAATAGTATGAAAAAAAGTAAAAATAATAGTTAAGCGTATATAGGGACTCCAGCTAAAAAGTATAAGCTTGTCCCAGTTTGGTGCCCATTCGGTGGGAACCCAGGCTCCAGTTCCCCGCATATTTAGCGTAACCAGCACAACAGTGACAACAGCCCCAAACAGTAAAATGAAAAATTGGATCACATCTGTTGTTACCACAGCACGCAATCCGCCCATGGTTGAATAAATAACTGTAATAATTCCGGTTATAAGTGAAATATACAGAATAAACCTGTTATCCCAGCCAAACATAACCACAAGCGCTTTGGAAGTAAGAAAAATCAGAAGTGCCATCCAGACAAACCGGGTCAACAGGAAAATAACAGATCCGGCCATTCGAACACCACGACCAAGCGGTTTTTCAAGAATTTGATAGGCACTTGTTATGGGAAGTTTCATAAAAAATGGAATGAAAAAGTAAGCTGTGATCACATAAATTACAGGGAAACTAACGATCATAACAATGATAATTAGCGGCCCATGCTTTATTACTTCACCGGCAAGGGCAAGAAAGGAGATGGTACTGAAAAAAGAAGCAAACAGGGAAATTCCTGAAACGAACGAATTAATACGACGCCCACCTACTAAATAGTCTTCGCTGGTTTTTTGCCTTTTAAAAAAGTACCAGCCAATGCCAAGCATCAGAAAAACGTAAAGAACTATCACAGTCCAATCCGGCAAACTTAATCCACGGTGTGTGCGGCGCTCGATCCTGAGAAGCGCATTCGCTGCACTCACCTGAACATCCATATCAGGATCATCAAGGAGTTGTTCGAGAATTTGATTATCTGATGCTGTGCCGCATATAGCCAGAGCCTGGGCAATTTCATATCGATCACTCTTTTCACTATGCATATAAGTGAGTAACTCTTCTTTCGTTTTATTTTTACTCTCCGGAGGTGAATGAACAAATAATGCACTTAAAACATACGCCCTGTGCGTGGCATCTTTGGCTAGCCTGCTTGCGCATGCTTCGAGACGGGCATATGTATCGGAGCTGACATCCTCCATAAAACGCAGTGCATAGGCTGCATAATAATACTCCCTCGGTTCTTCTGAATTGAGCAACTCAGCCAGTCTGGTTTCATCTTTTGCACTGCCGGAGTTAGCAAGCACCCAGCGTGCAAATGTTTTTAAACCGCTTTCACCTTCCTCCGCGAACTGAAGAATTTCGGGAAGGGGTTCACTGTAACCAAGTTTTCCCAGGCTTTCCAGAGCGCCAATTCTCTGGTTCAAAGAATCCGAATTCAAAAATATATCCCGGATTTGATGGAGATATTTTTGATATTTCACAGCATCTTTTTTGTTCAACCTTGCCAATACCCGGGATATCCCGATAATATTGCTACGTGGATCATTTTCCAGGCTTGTGAAATACTCTTCTATACCGTCCGTATAAACATTGTAAATCAGCGCTTCCGCGGCGTGAACATTCATCCAGAAATTTTCATCGGAAACCATGGCTTCGTGAAGGATTTCAAGGCAGCGTTCACGCCGTTCATCCACATCAGTATTTTCATTAGACCATGCATTTTTCAAAGGAGCAAGCCCTGCCAGCAATATGAATAAATAAATAGTAATTGATCTAAGCCGTATTTTAATTATACTTATCATTATATTTCCGTTAGTTTAAACCATCGAATAACCGATATGCAGTTCTCAACACCCCAGAAAGCTAAAAAAATTGTTCCATCCGGCAACCTTGTAATACAGGGAGCTCCAAATTTCAAGACATTGAATAAATGTGTCATATTATCTACCTCACCGGTTAAACCGGCAACATTCTGACCCCAAAGCGGCTCACTGCTTTCATTGATCCATTGGTTTTCTTCAATTCGGGATATGTTTGCCCAAAGTCCCGGTTTATCCATTCGGCGGTATACACTGAAGATACGGCCATCGTCAAGCAGAAACGGGGTTAGTGTCTGTCCTGAAAGGCCTGTGGATTGTGGTATTGACCAGCTTTTACCACCATCACTACTAAGTATAAACTGATTTGGCAGGTCTCTCTTGTGAACATGATTGTAAGCCCAGGCAACCGCAAGTAGCCTATTTTCTGATATCTCAATTATTTTGGATTCCCAGTACTGGATTTCCTGCTTCGGGTCAACCAAAACATCTATATATTCTGTCCAGCTTTTACAACGATCGTGAGAAATAAGCGCCACCATCCGGTAACCGGCAGGGATTGACCCGTTCCAATATTTCCATGTTGATGTTGGTATAAAACATCTGCCATCTTTTACCGGAGTTATCGGAGAACACAACTCAAGCGGTGTATCACCTAATGGAGAATCTATTACATTCGGTCCGCTCCATGTATGGCCATTATCGTTTGAGCTAAAGGTGACAAATTCGGTTGGGACAAATCCCAGTGTCTCAGAGTTTGTCAGACCTTCATCCGGATGATCAGACCGGTCGGCACGTAACATAAGTACGATCATTTCACCATTGGGAAGAATCGCTATACGGGAAAAATCTGAAGATATACTTTCTTTCGTACCAGGATAAAGCCGACCCTCATTTTTCCAGGTCTCGCCGGAGTCAGTTGAGCGAAAAAGAGAGGTATGCATATCAACCGCTTCAAAAGCTTCTCCCAAAACGACTGTTGCCAGCATATCACCATCGTTGGTAACTACAACTGAAGGGAAATATGCATGAATACTTCTGAGATGAGGAGAAGGGTTTTGATATATTATTCCTGTCTTAATACTTTTGAATATTTTTTATAAACATTTATTAGATTGACAAATATATATTTTTCTTCAATATAAAAACAATAAACAATTTCAATATTCCGATATATCATGTTATAGGAGCACAATAGGGGCCTTCCGGGATAATGGCCAATGACCGGCCTTCGTGCACGAGCTTGTCCAATAGCTCCTGAACCTTTTCTTGTACCTGTTCTTCAGGCACATATATACCGTTTACACAAAGATGATCCAAATCAGAAGCGGTAAGTCCATTGGTTACAAAGTACAGGTTGCCGGCGCCAACATGCTCCAGGGTGCGAATTTGCATCTGAAACTGCCACTGATCCTTGACAACCTTATCGCTTTTCTTTATGTCCTTCAAAAACTCCTGCCATCTACCTGAATATTTTCGCATAATGCTCTGATATTCCGTACTCCCTATGCCCTCATAACAGCTTCCGACAGAAATAACAATACCTCCCTTTTTTACTGCCGGCAAGCAGGAAACCAAACCTTTTACACACTGATAATAAGTTGAATCTAACGGGTACCCTCCACTGGAAGTAAAAACCACATCGCACTCTTTTTTCACATGGGGACATGCATATTTACCTGCAACTTTGCAAGCCATTTCGTGTGATGCTTCCAACTCTCCTGCAATAGCATCAACGAGCCGGTGTTCATTGTTGATCAGGAGGTTTATGCAGAAATCTACTTTAGCTTGCCTGGCAATTGAAAGAGCCTCG
>CBDVBE010000513.1:0-3796 GCA_965372145.1 uncultured bacterium
ACCAAGATGGTGATTGAATTTGTGTTCAATACCTGCCCGAATACAAAGCTGCCAGTCCATACTCAGGCATATCATATTGTCTGATGAAAAACTCTTTTCCGTTACTGTAAACAGCAACAACAGCATAAAGATTATTTTTCTCATACATTCCTTAGAGGTGAATAAAGATCTAACTACTGTATCTGCTGAATTTTTCCTGCTATCCCCTAGTAAAAATTTACTAGAGATACATAATGTTTTTAATTAAATATATAATATATTCCTTAAGCTCTCTGGAAATGATGGATATTAAACGAGCAATAGGATGTTTACATCCATTTCGAGTTATGCCTATGGTATAAACGAGCAATAGGATGTTTACATCCATTTCGAGTTATCCTTTAGGGTACTTCCATTGGTAGTTATGCTTATTGCTTATGGTATTAATCAGCTAACCACGACAGGAAAAAAAAACGGAAAAAGCTACTTTTCCCGGTTATCATTAACCCTGAAATTTATATCTTATTTCTACCTTATTTTTGATAAAATCCGACATATTGTATATATTATATAACACAGCGCGAATTTGGTGGGGGATCCCGTTTTAAAGAGATTGTTTCTTATTGAATCTTGGGAGGCGGGATGAACATGTCAATGTTTTGCGCTATTTTTTATTTTAGCCGCATTTTTTATACTTCAGACGCGATTTTCAACGGTTTCCCCGGTAGTACTACAACCAATTCCTTACGTGAATTCTTTCCTTTTAATATTTATACCAGTATCAGGCACTTAGTATTATCAGCCATAATAAAAATATATATACCAGGAGTGAGTTTACATGATCGGTAACGCAATTAAAATATATTTGTTGCTATTTTTTCTGATTATTTCCACTGTGTGGGCAGATGATGACCTTCAGGAAGCAAAGAACGTTGCTTTAAAGGAATACAAACCATTCATTGAGCTCTGTCTTGATCCCCAGTCAAAAAAACAGCTGCGGCTGGCGGAGGAGGACGAGGACGATTTGTCAAGTGTTAACAGATACTAATTAAGAGTAATGCCAGGATAACATATCATAATCCAATAACGGGAGAAAAATAATGAAAAAAACAACTCTTATCCTGTTTTTTTCCCTGTCTGTCTACAGCCAGCAGATAGTCAACACCATTGACGCGCCGGCAGACGGTATCACCGGACTTGCGGTACACCCCTCAGGCTCTCAGGGCAGCGAGTTGTGGGCGGTGAGTAAAACAGAGTTGAAAGTTTACAAACTCAACTCGAGTACCGGTGCAGTACTGCACACCTTTCCGGTCAGGCTTGATACCAGTTACCAACCAAACGGCCTGGCAGTTGCGGGGAACGTTGTGTATGTGGCACAATGGGACGGCACGATTAACGGCGGGTGGGGGTATGAATATACCTTTGACGGGGTATACAAGGGGCGAACGTCGATATTCTGCTGATCAAGCCGCATAACGTCGGTGACGGGGTTAGGTGCGACAAATAGTGATGTGTGGGCAATCGGAAAGAATTTATTTGACCGGGATTTCCTGCTGTTCGAAAAATTCAATCCAGTGCCGTTGCCGTTATATCCCCCAAACCAGCCGGGGTGTGACTGGCATCAATGCCTTACATACGTTGACACACGTGACATAGCCTGTGAACCGGGTTCCGGGATCCCGCAGGTCTGGGTGGTATGCGCAGGAAGCGGCGTGCGGGGCAGCTCTATAAAAGCCTATAAACCAAAAATGCAAATGTCGCTGGAGGTGGTCACTTCGGATATTGCGACTCTCGTTGATTCGATACCGTCAAAAGTGGGTTTTGGCGATGATATCTGGGGCCTTGCCTTTCAGAAAGATACCCACCGCTATCTATGGGTGAATAATCAGACTACCAAGAAGATTTATAAGATCGACCTTGACGAACCGACATATGTGAAGAAGAATAAATCTGCAGCAATTGGACCGGTGAAATATACTGTTTCATCAGGATCGGTTTCGATTTTCGTACCATTAAAGGGTGAGTATACTGTAACTATCGTTACTGTGCAGGGACGGACTATAAAAGAATTTCACGGGCGGAATGAGGGCAGCTTTACAATACCGAAAACTCAGCTCGCTGAAGGTATGTATGTTGTTTCTGTTACAAGTGATGCCTATTCCAATTCATGGAAATTGTTACGATAAAGGTAGCTGTTCACGGCTTGAAATTGGAAATTAGAAATTAGAAATTGGGCAAAAACATGAAATGTAGCCGTTCGCGGCTTGAAATTATAAACGAAAGATAGGAAGTTCAATGATTAGTAGAAAGTTTATCTTTCACTAAGAATTGTGCTTTAGCGCACTTCCAACTTGAGTTATACATTTTATGTAGAAATTCGAAATTGGGAAAAACAGGAAAATATTGATTGGGTGTTTATTACGATGAGTTAAGCGGAGGGATTTGCAAAAGCCATACCGCTTCTATAATGGATACTTATAACTTTAGTTGTTAGAAGGCAGGAGTACTGAAATGAAAAAGCCAATACCGGTAATTGTCCTGTTGGCATCAACGGCGATTGTACTCGGTAATGAACCGAAATTCACAACACCGTTTTTAATGCCGGGAGTTGGAAATTCCAAGTATCCTATTGCGGAATTCGCTGACTGGGATGGTGACGGTGATGACGACATGCTGTACGGCCAGCAGGCGAATAACGGCGCGGTGAGCCTCTATACCAATTCCGCAGGTCCGGGAAAAACACCGGTGTTACAGTTTACAAAGCACCTGCAGGCAGACGGGAAACAGATATCGCTGCCTTCTCCGTGATGTTTCGGTAATGATCCACGGGTCGTGGATATTGATAATGACGGTGATCTTGACCTGCTTGTCGGTGAAAAATATGAGTCTGTACATTATTACCAGCGACAGAGTGACGGTTCTCTTAAAGAGCAGCCGGTGCTGATCAAGTTGGAAAAACCTGATCCAAACCTTGCCTATATGAGCATTTCTCCCGGTATTTTTGACTGGAATGGTGATGGTAAGCTTGATGTTGTTTTAGGATCTGACGTCTATAAGTCAGGAAAAAGTTTCCCCCTGCGATTGTATCTCAATAATGGGAGTGCTTCAAGTCCGGGTTTTAATACCTATGATACGCTCAAGGATAAGAGCGGCAAAATCATGCAGGCCAGATGTGCACGGGTCGCTGTGGGAGACCTTAACCTGGATGGTAAAACGGACATTGTTGTGGGAGATCAGAAAGTTAATGTCGATTACTATAAAAATGTCGGGACAAACAGCAATCCTTCATTTGAAAGGCATACGTTAATTCCAAATGCGGATTATGGTATCCCTACGAAACCTGATTTCAAACAGATGAACGGTTTCGGCTATGCAACTCCCCGCATCTATGACTGGAACAAGGATAAAAAGCCCGACCTGCTTCTCAGCGGCTACCCGTCCGGTGAAATCTGGATTTATCTCAATGACGCGGCTACGCCCGTGGAAGATATTTCACAAACCGCTAAGAGTGTATTTCCCACGCTGGCAGTACAGCGAAACTATCCGGCAATACGGATTTCCTATACAACGTTTAAACCTTCTCAGGTTTCTATGCAATTGCTTGACGGAAGAGGAAAAGTTGTGCGTACCCTGGTAAATACCTTAAAAAAAGCCGGTACGCATCAGGCTGATTTTAATAGCGAGAATTTGTCAAATGGGATTTACCTGGTACATTTGTTTACAGAGGAAACGAGAGTAATTGAAAAGGTTATGCTGGTAAGGTAGGATTTGTCCGGCAGAAACTATTACAAGAGCAACTAAATTACATAAGAAATCA
>CBDVBE010000514.1:0-3789 GCA_965372145.1 uncultured bacterium
CGGGTATATTGACATGATGGAGCAGTTTTCTGCTGACTTCCCTGCATTATGCTCGGTTGAGGAGTATGGAAAATCAGTAAAAGACAGGAAACTGCTTGTTGCAGCAGTCACCAACAGTGCAACGAGCAGCATACCCAAACCGCAGGTATACCTGATGGCAACTATCCATGGTGATGAAACTGTCGGGTATGTACTTCTGTTGCGAATGATTCATTACCTTTGCAGTGAATATGGCACCAATCCCCGGGTAACGCGGCTTGTTGACAGTGTGGAGATATGGATCAATCCCCTATCCAATCCTGACGGTACCTATAGCGCCGGTAATACTAATATTTTTGGCGCGCGCAGGGCCAATGCAAATGGTTTTGACCTTGACCGGGATTTTCCATCACCCGGAGATACAACATTTCCTACCCAGCCCGAAACCAGGGCTATCGTTGAATTATGCCTCAAGCAGCACTTTACCCTATCCGCTGATATGCATTCCGGTGCTGAGATGGCATTATATCCCTGGGCATATAAAGTAGATCCCACCGCTGATGATGCATGGTTTGAGTATGTAACCAAGAGCTATGCCGACCTTGTCCATTCAGTAAGTCCTTCAAATTACTTTGATGACATCAATAACGGCTTTGGGTGTTATTCGAAATACCTCTTCTGTAAAAGAGGCTGTTTCATGGATTACGTCCTCTATTTCTTTAATTGCCGGTGCATCATACTGGAATTGTCCACAATAAAATTAGTACCTGAGAGCCAGCTTGATAATTACTGGCAGTATCAGCATCAATCATTACTTGCCTATATGGGTGAGGCTCTTAACGGAATCCGCGGCACCGTGACCGATTCTCTAACTGGCGAGCCGCTTGAAGCAAAGATTTTTATAGAAAATCATGATAAAGAAAATTCCCATGTTTACTCAAACAAAGAACATGGAGGTTATTACCGTCCCATATATGCAGGTACCTATGATGTAACTGCCTCTGCCAAGGAGTATCTGGATAATACATTCCATAATATACCGGCTGTAAATGGTGAAGCTACTATACTGCCGATCCAGATGAGTAAGACTCCCTTTCTTGAGGTCAAGAGTCCCAACGGCGGCGAGATATGGGAGCGGGGAAAAGAGTATGAGTTCATCTGGTGTGGCAGTGTTCCCGGTACCATGTATGAAATCCTCAAAGCCGGTGTCCCGGTGGTTACCCTTGAAAACTACAAGTGGCAGGTTCCCGTTGATATGCCGCTCGGTTCAGACTATAAAGTCCGGATAACCAATAAGAATAACCCTGTGTATACCGATGTCAGTGATTCTACCTTCTCTATTGTAAATCCTGTAGGAGTAACTGATATTCCCGTGTCCGCTACCGGTGAGACGGTTGTTAAGACATTGGCAAACGGCGCATTGGGTATCACCTATTACCTTTCCCAGAACAGCAGTGTTACACTAACTGTATACGCGCTCAATGGTACCAGCCTCGTTCGTTATAATGAAGGTATCACCTCTGCCGGATGGCATACAATGCAGATACCTGCTGTAAAAATTGCCGCAGACGGGTGTTATATTATTCAGCTGGAAATGGGTGACAGGATATTATCAAAGCGTGTTGTGGTTAGTCGGTAAGGACCTTTTCCATTATTGATAACATTACACAATTCTCACTGGTTTCATCCACTAACCCGGTTCTGCATAATTTTCACTAATACCATTGATTGTTGAGTTATTGAAATATAGAGATATTGTTTTTTCAGTGAAATATATTAATTATTTGTGGTATCTTTAAAATGTTCATACAATCCATCATCAGGCACGCTTCAATACTACAGGAAAATTTCAGTTACTGTCCAGACCGAGGCAGATAAAACACCGATGTATAAATGTACGCCATTAATAAAAAGCCAACTCTCGTTACTGGTAGACAATAAGGAATCAATCGTTTCCCTGCCTGAAAGTAAACCGGGTTCGAATGACTATGAATATTTGATAATCACAACTGATGCCCTGAAGAACAGTTTTGGTTTGTTCATGGATTATAATTCAAGCCGGTGTTTACGGACAAAAGTGGTAACCGTTTCAGAAATACTCTCTTTGATATCATCCGGAATCGATACCGCGGACAATATTCGACGTTACATAATAATGGAATATGAATATTTTAATATTGTCTATGTACTCCTCGCCGGAGATGCAGACAGCGATAACCAGAACGGTGTCCCCAGCCGTGGATTTATTTCAGAAGTCTACGCTAATGCTGATTATTACAAATATCCCGATATCCCTATACCTGGTTTGCAATCTGCGATAACTCAGACCAGATCATTAGTACACAAATATGCGGTGACGATGGTATTATTCGAATCGATGATGACAATGTGAAAAAATATATCATAGATAACTCTTTTGACGACTTGATAATTAAAATTAAGGCGCATAATTATTATACCTACAAAGGAGACATGAGTACCGGAATAGCACATACGCCTTATAACAAAACTTCTATTATGGGAAAATGTGATTATCTTAGGAAGAACATCAGGATCAGCTATGTACTGCCATCCAGAGGAATGGTGTCAATACACCTCTATGATTCCAGAGGAATAATAATTAAAAAAGTCCTGAAGGCCATTCAAAACGCAGGAAAACACCGCATACTATTTACCGGTGACAACCTGAGCAGCGGTGTATATTATTGCCGGTTAGTTTCGCTGAATTCCAGTTTTGTTAAGAAATTCATCGTTACAAACTAAGAAAACTGTTTTCTTTTTAATTCGAAAATTATTAATCGCTATTCCCCACTCGCTACTCATCTTTTTACATATCACTATTTGTCACATCTTATTCTTCCATTTAATACTGCCACCTGATATATATAATAGGGTGTTGACATTCCTATCTATTAATATCCAGACCAGGATCTCCAATAAAAGTATAACGGAAATTATTGGTAAATGATAATGTGTTTTGCATAGCATTCCCCAGAGAAACGCAATCTTCCAGCGCTGCAAGCTCCCAGAACTTTTTAAAGAACTGTCCTCCGGCTGAAGCGTATGCAGTTATTGGTGATCCGACAAAAGCAACGGCACCTTTTTTCTTAGAAAGTATAAGTTGCCTGCACAGGGATGCCTTCGGAGTACAATCTGTAAACCTGCATCCTATCGAAGAAAATATAGAAATACTTTGTATTTTCTCGATATTTTTTACGACAAACAGGAATTTAATTGACAGTTTACCCGGTACTATTTTGATTGAATAACGATCAAACTCACTTGCGGCTTTGGAGCGCAGTGGGAAAACGATTATGTGCAGTGCCTTGTTAGCTGGTTTATATCCATACATCGTTTTCAGCAGTACGCTCACCACCCTCGTGCCCCGTATTTAGAACACCACGAGGCTCTATAAGGAGTATTTTAACTTCCTTTTCTGCAAATGGTTTGTGCTCTACGGCCTTCGGAACGACGTACATTTCGCCCTTTGCTAGATTCACGTGGCCATCTCTGAAATCTATCTGTAGGTTTCCCTCTAGAACAATGAATGTCTCATCCGTATCTTTGTGGTCGTGCCAAACAAAGTCGCCTTTAAACTTTACTATTTTAAACTGATAATCGTTCATCTCGGCGATTACTTTCGGTGCACACTGTTCGTCAAAGAGGCCAAACTTCTCTTCAAAGTTTAACGCTTCATATTTCATAGGACTTCTCCTTACAGCTAACAATACTCCTCTGCAATAAGGGCATACACCCGGAGCCAAGGCTTACTCTACAATAAAATTTACGGTTTCCAGAACAGTTTCACTG
>CBDVBE010000515.1:0-3768 GCA_965372145.1 uncultured bacterium
CCGCATTCCTGGATAATAAGCGAATCAAGCGCTTTGAGATTACCGATTTCAGGGGGAAGGGTTGTAAGATAAGGGAATTTAATTAGTGTAAGATTCCTTAAAGCTGTCAATTTACTGATATCAGACGGTAAATATTTTATATTAATCACCATGTCCGCTTCAAGATATAAAACCACAATTCTGCCGTTTTCCTGTGTGCTTACCTGCTCAACAGGAAGCCAATCCATATCATTCGAATCAAGAATAGCCCTAACAGCCAGAGAATCTTCTTTATAAGTCTGTGAATACAAAGGTGAAAAAAATATAAAAACAGACAGCATAAACACTATTATTTTCGATTTCATTCGCATGTAAAACCTCCCTGCCCTTTAGAAAGTTACTTTAATGACGGGTCTATCGTAAGAAGCATCTCACTGCCGTATTCTGCGTGAAACTCAGGCAGTATCACGATATCCTCTCCGGCAGTTATTGACAACGCACCGTTATTATAAATCGTCGTACTGCTGCCTGCCATGCCATTAATTGTAGCATTCTGTTCTACAAAATGCGACTCTATCGTAGTAATATCAGCATTGTTGATTAACAGCAGCATGCAATCACTATAGTGCTTGTATGCTTGTGCTTTTAATGTGCCGGCGCCGAAGAGAATATATTTATCAATTCCGTGAACACCACCGCCATAACCACCTGAATAATTATTCGCCATTTCCAAATAAGCTTTGCCAAAGTTAAGTCCTCTGCCAAGCGCTCCCAGAAAAACAACAAATTCTCCTACCAAATGGTTTGAATTTGACGTCCCGACAGAAATCAGTCCATCATGACCCATTGCAAACAATAAACCAAGATTATCATCAAACGTATAATAGTTGATATGACAGGCCTGTAAAATATGAAACGGTACTTTACTTGGACCGCCGTCATCCCGCATTGAATAATATGACCTTACCAAACTATGTGCATTTACATATGCAGAATCATCATTATCAATAATTATACTATCGCCTGTTGAGATGTTTTCAAGTTTTATCGCGTCTGCTATTGCCGCGTCATTCTGAGTGTTTTCACTGCCGCCGCATGCTGAAAATTCTATAATGATATTATTTCCCATACCAAGATGAATAGGGTGTTCCCGCCATACACAGTCCGGGATTGTATCTCCGGACGGCGTAATCGAATCCTCCAGTAACACATTTATCTGCTGCCAGCAGTCATCAATGTCATCAGGCGGGTAATAGCTCCGCTGATTCATCCTTCTGTTGTGCTGCTTGCTGTTTCTGCCCCACGCTATCCAGGAATGGTCGTCAAGCGTGTCATCGGGATTATACCACATATAAAGGTTATACGTCCCGGTATCCTGTATATCGTCTATCTCATAATCAATATTTATAAGATATGATCCACGGTTAAGCAGGAGATTATTACGATTCCATCCGATATAATACCCGTCATCATTTCCGTCTTTGTCATAACCGCCGGTCTCCACTCGTGTGGGAAGCGGTGACCAGGTTGCATTAACAAAACCGAATCCGATTGCATCTGCAAACGAGTGTTCAAAAATGCCCGCCCATTCATAGCCGCGTTTATCGTCTCTGTACGCCGGATACCGCCAGTCCTGTGCGTTCGAGCTGTCAAACTGAATTCCTTTGAAAGCACCCATGTTTACAGTACCGTAAGGGCCTGCCTGGAGCTGAGACTGTAAATTCGGCCCTGTAAGTTCTTTCCATACGTAATAGTTACTTGATGCAGGATTGATGGAGTCGAAAGGAATATCCCTTTTGATATTGGTAATTTGAGTGATTGAATCATGGTAATAACCGCAGAATGACATTGTTCTCGGCGGTGCCTTTGCCCGCTGTGTCATACGCTCATGCACCCTGTCCAGATAGTTGCTGATTATCTCATGATTATCAAGAAACCCCGGGTCATTTATCGAATCGTACACAAACGATGAGTCACGAAGCAGATTTATTGTTCTTGCGTAAATACGGGAGACCCAGATTTCCATGTGCTCATCACCGTTTGCATTTTTATAGTTTACATCAAATGTATAAAAAGTATCAACAGTGTCAAAAATACTACCAGCTCCGGAATCATCATAAGCAGGAAACAACCAAACTGTAGTATCCGTAGGATATAATGTATCAACCGTAGAAGTTGTATCCCACAAATCCATATAGTAATAATCAACAGGATAAATCTCTCCACCTCTGTTAAACCTGTCATCATCAAACATCTCCGGCTCCGGAATATCCCCGATCAACACAGCTCCTTCTATCGGATCGGAAGTACCATGCGCTGCTGCATAACGAGCTGTCAGTGTATCCCATACCGGTTTGCATCGCTCCCTGACCGTGCCGGACTTCTTAACGGAAAATACAATAACATCTACCGATTTGTTATCAATGGTCTCAACATCGGTCTCATACTGTGTTATTTTCGCGCTTCCGTCAACACCGGCAGAAGTGTCATAATAATATTCGGAATCAACAATAAAGAGCACTTTCGTATACGCAGAAGTAACCAGGGCAAAGAACAAGAATAATTTCGTTAAATAGCGTATATTAATCATCGCCGCCCCCTCTCGAAAGAAGTCCCTGTTTCACACTCCGTACCAGGCTGAGAACCTCAAGGTATTTGTTTTTAAATACCGGATCAACTTCTGCGTCAATACCATCGGCAAGTCCGCTCACATTCTGTTCAATGTTTTCCAGTTCCGGCACCAATGTTGTATCACCGTATTCAGCCACTGCGCTCAATAAAAGGTAAAATTCCCCGTTAATCACAAAACGCCGGGTATTTAAAAGCAATTCCGGTATTGCGTATTCAGCGATAGTGCCGCCAAAGCTGTCGATGGCAGAGATTACTGCACTGCGGATGTTATCTGCGTCGTTTGCATGGAAAACATGCGCTTCGCGATATAACTCGATTAATTGATCATAAAATTCGCTCAGTCCATATTTTTTTGTCAGAATAACCGCTTCCGTTATATGGAGGCCGTCCTGTGCATTGAACAGTGCGTCTTCTATCACGTTATAAGCCCACGTAGGTAGACTGGTAATACTCCGTGTTTCAAGCCAGTTCGGCAGGTATTTCAGAATGTATCGCTGTTTGTATTCGCTGCTTGTGTTGTATGACTGTTCAAGGTCTTCACTTCTGGTTAAAACGGACATTTCCTGCCAGGTAACGCTTGCGTCGGTATAGGCAAACAGCAGGAAAAAAAGAGCCGGAATCAGACATATACCGCCGCTGTTTACAGGTTTATATAGTTCCTTTTTCATTATTATTTTCCTTGTTTAAATTCTTTAAAACAGGTGTTTATTGTGCGTTTTCCAGTTCCTTGATTCTTTTCTCCAATTGGAGAATATATAATGTCATTTCTTCTATTTTTTCTACAAGCTTGACCTGTATGTCACCTATATTCATCCCGTTCTTTTTCACTTCTTGCGCAGAAGGCATACTGGGTAATTTTTTATTCTGCTTAATGTACTGTTCAATCTCAGACAATGATTTCAACGGGTAATTTGCGGAGAATACATAGTCGGGAAACAGATTCTCCGTTACCCTCAATTCAGAGGTCTTTATATAAGGTGATGTGATTTCATTGGTGGCATTTATGTAATTTCCATCCACAATATCACTGAATATCCGTAATGAGTCGCCGCTTGTGCGCATCCCCTGGTCATCAACAAGCCACGATTCTCCGGCAAAGGTACTAATACTCATGCCACCTGGTGCATTTACAGTAAAAACATCAGCGTCTTTTCTGGG
>CBDVBE010000516.1:0-3724 GCA_965372145.1 uncultured bacterium
TGTTTATGAAATAGAATCATCACAATTATGCAATAATCTATTTTTACACGTTACCATCAGAGACGTTGTTTTATTTTCAAAAAGCGAATGGTCCAGGAACATTGTAATTACACGTATTGAACAGGCTAAAAACGGTACGATTACCGATGAGGTGAAACAAGTTGCCCGGCAGGAGGGTTTGGAAGAAGAAGCGCTTCGCAATGCGGTTGCGGCCGGGATAATCACAATCGTTCGAAACAGTCGGCGAACCATCAAACCGCTGGCCTTAGGGGCAGGAACCACCATAAAGGTTAATGCAAATATCGGCACCTCTTCTTCCCGGATAGATATTAAAGAGGAAATTGCCAAAATGAAGGCTGCAGTTGCATGCGGTGCGGATGCTGTTATGGATCTGTCAACCGCGGGTGATCTTTATGCAATCCGTAGTGCCCTTCTTGAGGAATGCCCTGTTGCAATTGGTACGGTTCCTATGTATGAGATGGCTGTCAGGGCGCGGGGAAAGGAAAAATCTATTCTCGATATTACTGCTGATGAAATGTTTGAGGTAATTGAGGACCACTGCACACAGGGTGTTGATTTCCTGACACTGCATTGCGGTGTTACGAGGCAGAGTGTCGCCCGATTTAAAGAGGTAAACAGACTTGCCGGTGCAGTGAGCAGGGGTGGCACCATTATTATGGAATGGATTGATCAGAATAATGAGGAAAGTCCATTATATGCTCAATACGATCGGTTGCTTGATATACTTGCAGAATACGATGTCGCGGTAAGCCTTGGTGACGGATTCCGTCCGGGAGCGCTGAAGGATGCTACCGACCGGGTCCAGATTGAAGAGCTCTCTATTCTGGGTGAGCTGGTGAAAAGAGCCCGCCAAAGGAATGTCGGTGTTTTCGTTGAAGGCCCGGGACATGTACCGCTTAACCAGATTGTGACCAATATCCAGATACAGAAAACACTCTGCGATAATGCACCGTTTTATGTGTTAGGACCTCTGGTAACGGATGTTTCACTGGGCTATGACCATATCGCAGGTGCTATTGGCGGCGCTGTTGCAGGTATGGCAGGGGTTGATTTTTTGTGTTATGTGACACCGGCGGAGCATTTACGTTTGCCGTCAGTTGATGATGTGCGTGAAGGTACTATAGCGTCCAAGATTGCTGCCCATGCCGCTGATGTCGCACGGGGCCATCCCGGCGCTATAGATTGGGATAACAAAATTTCTAAGGCTAAGGCCGATCTTGATTGGGAAACAATACTCTCTCTTTGTATAGATCCGGAGAAAGCGCGGCGATATCGAAGCTCTCTCCCGCCGCAGGATGACGTTAACCTGTGCAGTATGTGCGGGGAGTATTGTGCGGTTAAGAGATCGAAGAATATTAATAAATAAATAAGAAAAGCTTAGCTCTGCCACTCCCTCCTGAAGAATACATATCATCGATTCTACAAAACAATGAGAGATTCATTTTGTCTTAGTTGCCAGGTCACGGAGGAACATAAAGAGATTATTCTGGGTCTATTCTATGGATTTGGGATGCAGGGATGTGAAGAGGAAATAACCAAAGAATGGATTCATTTTAAATGCTATTTTGGTGCTGAAGACAAAGCCCGTGAGGTTAAAAACAGAATAATTGAAATATTCCCCGATACAGTAGTAAATATAAGCAAAATCGAACACCAGGACTGGAATGCAAAATGGCGTGAGTCGATGCAGCCGGTTCTTATTGCCGAACATATCCGGGTGTCACCAACATGGCTCAAACCGGAGCTGTGTGAAGGAGATCACTGGATAAAGATCGAGCCGAAAATGGCGTTCGGTACCGGTCACCATGAAACCACGAGACTGGCTGCACAGGCACTGCTCGACATTGATATTTCCAGTACCAATTCCCCACACCTTCTGGATATCGGGACCGGCTCAGGTATCCTCTGTTTTGTTGGCGATTATAAGGGGTATGCAACCACCATCGGTGTTGAGATAGGTCCGGATTGTGCCTGTGATTTGGCTGAAAACCTACATGAAAATAAGCCGAAAGGTTCAATCACATTTATAATTGGCTCAGTCAGCAGTATAAAGCATGAATCGCTCTTCGATACGGTTGTGATGAATATGCTTAGAAATCACTCAGAACCACTTCTTAATTCCTGCCTCAACCTGTTAAAACCCGATGGAAAACTGATATGGTCGGGAGTTTTATGTGATGAGAAAGAGTCGGTTTTAGAGTATGCGGTCACGAATGGGTGGAAACTAATAGATGAAACCACTGAAAATGAGTGGTGGTGTGGAGTTTTCAGAAAAAAATGATGCAATGCACTGTTGAAAAAATGGTATATGGCGGTTATGGACTTGCTTATATCGATAAAGGCGTTGTCTTTATTGAACAGGTGCTTCCTGAAGAGACTGTTGAGATTGAGATCATTGATAAAAAAGGTGGGATACCATTTGCCAGACCTCTTGAAACAATAAAGCAGTCACCGTATCGCAGACAACCCTCTTGTGGGTATTATGGTGTTTGTGGCGGTTGCGACTGGCAGCATATTGCCTATACCCAACAAATTCAGTACAAACGGGATATCTTTGTTGATTGTCTCGTTCGAATTGGGAAAATTGATTCCATTCCTGAAATAGAAATTATACCGTCACCTGAATGGGGATATCGAATACGTGCGCAATTAAAAGTGGATAAGGCTGCTCAAAATATCGGTTTTTATCATAAAAAATCAAATGAGGTAATTGAAATTAAAAAGTGCCCTTTGCTGAACTCAGAAATTAATACATTACTGGAAAAGCAGAAGCAGATAGTTAACAAATTACCAAAAACATGCAAGCAGATAAAAGTTATTGCAGGAGATAATGGCTCAGTCACCTCCAGCCCTGCTATTAAAGATTTTACTCAACATTCAGCATTAATTACAGTTGCACAGAAAAAATTTAGTGTAACAGGTAACAGCTTTTTTCAGGGGAATAGTTTCCTGCTGGAAAAATTGGGATTGTGGGCAAAGGAGACTGTATCCGGAGATTTTTTTATTGATATGTACGGTGGTGTTGGTTTTTTTTCAATACTGCTCGCGGATAATTTCTCACAGGGACTTCTTGTTGAAAATAATAAAGCACTCACAAGTTTGGCGGAGGAGAATATTTCACACAATTCACTGTCAAGAATTGCTGTAAAAACTATTTCAGCAGAGTCTTTTTTTAACAATGAAGCGAATTCGTTACCTGTACCTGACTGCCTTGTTGTGGATCCACCGCGTCCGGGCCTAACCGGAGAAGTCAGGGAGGGAATCGGGGGTTTGAAACCTGCAGCAATCGTTTATATCTCCTGTAATCCAGCGACACAGGAAACCGATGTCGGTATTTTTGTTAAAAAATGCGGTTATTCAATTGAAAAAGCTGCGCTATTTGATTTATATCCCCAAACGCACCATATTGAGACAGTATTGCTTTTATCTTTGTAAAAACAGGTGAAAAGTTAAAGGTCATAAGAAGGGAACAATAACTTTCAACCTTCCACGTTGCACATTAAACCGTTTTTAAATCAATTCCTTTGTGTTAATATTTTGGGGAGGTTATATTAGTTATAAAGATAGGGAAATATCCTCAACAAATAGCTTCCTGGGGATAGCAGAAAAAAAATCAGCACAGATAGTAGTTATCCCTGAAAGCGAGTATAAAAGCTCCTTGATAACATTGAGTAGAATCGGGATGGTCATTTCCATGCCCATC
>CBDVBE010000517.1:0-3699 GCA_965372145.1 uncultured bacterium
GGGAACACAAAGTATTCCTAAAGGAGGAAACCATAGTATGTCTACTCGACAAAAAATCAACCCGCAGGCACTTAACGCAGCCGCATTACGCGCCAGTGCCGTATTTGTAATTCTTGATTTTGGAATGGAATATATCGTTATTAAATTTTTTGGCATTTCAGCACTCAGGGGCCATTTGGCATACGGTTTCATGTGGTTAACCTGCTGCTGATTTTCCTTGAAATGCTTTTAATTATGTATGTCTACACGATTATACGGCCCGGATATTCATCTACAATAACAGCGGGTTTAGTGACAAGTACTCTGTTTGTTCTGTTTACAGCCCTTTTGATGGCATTTCTCGTTAATATCGGCGTATTCTCTGTTGCCACATGGATGCTGTTTTTACTGTTATATATGATTGAATTACCCATAGCAGTGCTTCTAGGGGCTGCAGTGTATGACGATGGGGGATAGGTATATTTCCTCTGTAAAACCATACAAACTGTGACTTCCGTTCCACATCTAAAATCACAATTCAATAGCAGAGGATGGGTATTTTATTATAGGCATGCTGTTTTCTCCGAGAAAACACTTATACACTTTTCTAGGGTTTCTCCTCCATATTTTTAATCAATTTTTTCCTATATTACTACATATAGAAACGGATATTCGTTGTTGGAAATCTCGCTTATAGGAGGAATTATGCGAAGCATTCAAAAGTTATTCATGTTTATTTGCCTTTGTATCGCAGCACTTCATGTTCAGATCGTTTTTTGCCGGGAGATTGCAGTATCTGACGATTCTCTATTTTATAAATCAGGGAATGAAGCGTATGTTGGAAAGAAAGTTACCATTTCCAATATCTCTGATAATCCGGTAATAATCAAATCGATTGATTTTACCTTTCATGGCGCTGCCAAATGGTGGTGGGATGAAGAGACTTCTTTGCCATGTACGTTGGCGGCTGAAGACTCACTCGATATTGTCATAGTAGCATACCTGCCGACTACCTATTCTAAACAAGAAATCTGGCATGATTCATGTTTTATCGGCTATGATGCGAAAATATGTCTTATTAGATTATATATTCCGGAGGATGTTGTTCCGATTTTGTCCGATAACAATGAGAATTCCTGTTATTCAATGAAACCGGCTATCATTCTTTCTGATCAATCCTCCGCACAGGCAAGGATTCACTATACGCTCATGAGCCCTGGCGCTGTTCAGGTAATTATTTACAATGTCAATGGCAAAAAAGTGCGTACCCTGGTTGACAATTTCAGCCGGCCGGGTTCCTATGAAGTTATCTGGGATTATAAAAACAGTGCTGATCGGATTCTATCGTCCGGTATGCATTATGCCACGTTTACCGCAGAAACCAAAACAGGTATTACTCGGGAGAGTATTAAATTACCTATTGTAAAATAATACACCTGAATCATTTCCCTTTTGAAATTAGAGTATAGCCATGCATTAAGAAATGCATGCCACATAAGAATGTCATTCTCATTTATTCGTTTGGTCTCCCATTTATCGTGATTTATTTTAACCTCTTAACTTCCTTCGACTCCACACCGGATGACAAGGAAAAATGATAATTTTCTTTAAAATTTCATTACATTCGGGGGCATAGTACCATGGGAAAAAATGTTGTTCAGAAAATTCTTGATGCGCATATCGTTGAAGGCGACCCGGTTCCGGGGACAGAAGTCGGCATCCGTATTGACCAGACATTAACCCAGGATGCTACAGGAACTATGGCATACCTGCAATTCGAAGCGCTGGGTTTTGACAACGTAAAAACCGAGTTGTCTGTCTCATATGTCGATCACAATACAATTCAGGAAGGGTTCGAGAATGCAGATGACCATAAATACCTTGAAACCGTAGCGAAAAAATTCGGTATAAAATACTCGCGTGCCGGAAACGGTATCTGCCACCAGGTACACCTTGAACGGTTCGGCCTGCCCGGCAAAACGCTGCTCGGCAGTGATTCCCATACGCCAACCTGCGGCGGTGTCGGTATGATTGCTATCGGTGCAGGCGGCCTTGACGTGTCGGTTGCCATGGGCGGTGGTGCTTTTAATCTCACCTATCCAAAAGTAATCAAAGTTGAGTTGAAAGGGCAATTACGTCCATGGGTAAGTGCCAAGGATGTTGTCCTTAAAGTGCTGGAAATACTGACTACCAAAGGAAATGTAGGATGTATGATTGAGTATGGCGGTGAGGGTGCGAAAACACTGAGTGTCCCGGAACGGGCAACTATTACCAACATGGGAGCTGAGACCGGGGTGACCTCCTCTGTATTTTCCTCAGATAAAAAAACACTCGAGTTTTTGAAGGCACAGGGCAGGGAAGAGGGCTGGGTAGAATTGGTACCGGATGCAGATGCCGAGTATGACCGGGTGATTGAGATTGATCTTGCAACACTCGAACCGCTCGCGTCGTGCCCCCATTCGCCGGGGAACATTAAAACACTGAAAGAACTGTCAGGGATGGCAGTGGATCAGGTGATTATTGGATCGTGCACCAACTCGTCATACCGTGATATCATGGTAGTGGCATCGGCTCTAAAAGGTAAAAAAGTATCACCGGATGTCTCGTTTGGTGTAGCCTGTGGTTCACGGCAGGTATTGGAGATGCTAAGCCGTAACGGCGCGCTGGCTGATATTATCTCCTCAGGGGCACGTATCCTTGAGAGTGCCTGCGGTTTCTGCATAGGCAATTCCGTGGCGCCGAAAACTGATGCGGTATCAATCCGCACATCAAATCGAAATTTCCTCGGGAGAAGCGGTAATAAGAGTGCTGATGTATACCTGGTATCACCTGAAGCTGCTGTTGCCATAGCGCTTGCCGGTAAGGTTGTCGATCCGACAGACTATTTTGCCCCTGCAGATTATCCCGGAATAGACCTGCCGGAGCAGTTCATTATTGATGACAGTATGGTTATCAGCTCGGATGGGGATCCTTCGGTAGAAACCTTTAGAGGGCCTAATATCGGCGATCCTCCTTTCAGTGACCCGATAGTCGATACTATTAACGGTGTGGTCACCATTAAAGTGGGTCATAAAATTACTACCGACCATATCATGCCTGCGGGAAAAAGGCTGAAATACCGTTCGAATATCCAGAAATATGCTGAGTTTGTATTTGAAAATACTGATCCGGAATTCTACACCAGGTCCCTTTCTAATAAGGATAAGGGTATTCATAATATCATTGTCGGCGGGGAATCGTATGGCCAGGGCTCTTCACGTGAGCATGCTGCGATTTGCCCCATGTATCTCGGGGTAAAACTGGTTCTGGCAGCTTCAATGGAACGGATCCATAAAGCGAACCTGGTTAACTTCGGGATACTTCCTGCACTTTTTGAAAACCCATCGGACCTGGACACGATAGATGCTGATGATACCGTGTCAATTGACGGGATTCGTGAGGCGCTTTCATCGGGCAGCACTGCGGTAACGCTGCAGAATGAGACGAAAGGCACTGCAATTACCCTGAAACTTGACTTGTCAGAAAAAGAGCGTGATATACTGCTTGCGGGAGGGAAGATTAATTATATCAAGCAGCAGAGTGGTTAGTTTTGATTGAAATTTATTGGTCAGGCTTTAAAGTAGTCGTACCAATAGCTACTTCGTGGTGGAAGTTGGTAATTATAAACGAAAGATAGGAAGTTTTTACGATTAGTAGGAAGTTTACTTCCACTATTAGTTA
>CBDVBE010000518.1:0-3691 GCA_965372145.1 uncultured bacterium
AAAAAAGCGATTTTAACCATTGAACGAGGAACCCTGAACCTGTGAACGGTTACAAAAACTTTTTATTTTCTAAGGTCACAAACTGTTATCTTAAAAAATTATAATCGGTTTAAATCAGAACCGATACCCAATACACAAAAATACCGACGTACTCAACCGGTAATCAAAGAGTCTCACAGAACTCTTTTCAGGCAAGCCAATTACAATCTGTCGGTTTTCTTCTTTTCCGGCGAGGAAAAAACAGATAAGGAAGGATATTCTTTTTAATGGAAGGGGTATCATTTAAAGGCCTATTTCAGAAACAATGTACGTTTCTAAAACGCAACTTCTCAATAATGAGACAATCATGTATCAATTTACCCTATACCATATATATAATTCATGGCAACGAGAATATCTGTGACCATAGTCACATTAGAAAAAAAGCCCGTTGAAGAATCAACAGGCTTTTATATAAAGATAAGGAAGAATATTTTTTTAGGCTTTTAACAATCCCTGCATAAGAATTGCCGCAACCAGCGCAAGGATAGCGTAAAATTCCGGGAATGCTCCAAGAATCAGTGTGTTTCCAAACACATTATGCCCACTGCCGATTGCTGCGATACCGCTTGCAACAACTTTTCCCTGTTGAATGGCAGAAATCAGGGCGGCAAGGCCAAGGGCAATGCCCGCGCCAAGAACTACCGCACCCTGAAAAAGGGTAAGATTTGTACCAAGTTCTACAAGGCTTCCATGATACATGATAAAACCGACAAAACCATAGAGCCCTTGTGTGGCCGGCATACCTGAAAGAATTAGGCCATTACCGAATGCTTCAGGTTTTTTCTTCAGCATCCCTATTACAGACGAACCGCCAATGACAACACCTATGGCAGAACCCGATCCAGACAGCCCCACCATAATACCCAGACCAACCCTTGCTAGTATGAAACCCAACGACTCCACCATTGGAAACCTCCTGATAAAATAGTTTTGATATTCTTTTATTTTCCTAACCCGGATAAACTGGATAAGTACCTTAACGAAATAATTTCCTGCTACGTGTGCCCTTCAGGGTATAAAGATATCCTTAGAAAATTATTTCTAAGGTACTAACTTTGTGAAAGCGGTGAATATGGTTTACCGCTTCCTTTAAAACCGACATTACCGTAAAATTCCACAAAAGTTAAACGCAACGAGTGCACAAATGCACCTAGTGCTGATAATCCTAAATTTAATGTATGACCCACCAGCAGAATAAGCACGGTAAATACAGTCATAAATGACGCATAATTCACCACACCATTTTCATTGGTGATTAACATGAGTGCTATCTCATTAAAAGCTGCTCCCAGTAATCCCCCGGCAAGGCCGAGCGCAAAGAGACGCAGATATGAAAGCCCGTTACTTACAACACCGGAAACAAAATTATACAACTCCCATAACCCCAAACCGATTCGTACCGGTATTTTCTTGCTTGGATTATTAAATAGCAGCAAAAGAATAACACCGATAACTGCCAGATACAGTGACGTGTTTACTGGAATTTCGCTAATCAGTTTACCAATTGGAACAATGCCAAAGGTGTACATTCCCATATCCATGAAATTATCATGGACCAGAAAGATAGTAAATGCACAGACCATCACCATGTTGGCAAATGGAGCAATACCATAGACAAAGGAATTATTCTTAATATTATTCGCGGCTTGAATGCCCATTCCAAGAAGTATCTGCATGATACCTACGTATAACGAGAAGGTCATTGCAGGAAAATAAGTTCCTCTTTCAGTTTCCACCGACCCAAGCATGGCAAGTCTGCTGCCCCTGGAAAACAAAGCATTTTCATACCCGGGCAGAGTAAAGATTGCCATTCCAAAAAACGTATTCAGCAGTAATCCGGCAATCATGGTAGCGATACCCAGAATCATACCAAGCTGAAATATCGGTTTTAACGATGCGGAACCCTTTTTAATCGCAACGATTGAAGCAATAAAAATGATTAATCCATACCCTGAATCCCCTAAACACAATCCAAAAAACATTGCAAAAAAGGGTGCAAAAAAGGGCGTTGGATCAATTTCAAAATAGTCAGGTAAAACAAATATTTTTGTGATAGCTTCAAATAGCGCTGATGTTTTCCTGTTCTTTAATAATACCGGCACATTTTCATCCGGTGAAGGCTCAACAAATTCATACCATCCGGAAAACCCGTCCAGGAACTCCCCAACCATCTTCTCCTTCTCAGCAGGAATCCATCCGGTAACACTGAGTACCCTGCCTTCAGCAGCCTCTTCCATACTCAACCGTGCAGACTCCAGTGAAAGATGCGAACGCTGATTGGACAGATAGAATTTAAATATGTCCTGAAAAATAACCAGTTTTTCGAGTTCCTGCTCAATTTCCTGTTTCCTGCCCAGTAATGCCTCTACCTTGTTTCGAGCTTCCGACAACGATATCTTCGGCAGGATAATCTCTTCAGCATCGAGAGTAATTCTTTCTCCTCTTTCAAGGAACACAAAATAAACTGTTGAGCCGATTTTATTGATAATCTCATACTGAAGATTTTCTTGCGTTAAGGCATTGAATTTCTTATCATTAGCAGTAAAAAAGCGCATTGTTATCGCAGCTTCCTCAAGCCGTTTTACAGAATCAGGCTCAAAATCACCCCACGGCTCTAACGCATTGATATCCTTTTTAAAACTGCCAATTTGCTGATCGATTTTTTCCCGTTTTGTATCAAGGTCATCAAACTGGACGACGATCTCTTCTGCATTTCCTTGAGTGCTCTGTGCCGCAGTAATCTTTTTCTCTCTGCTGACACTTTTCAATGCTTTCAATACTCGATCCGCGGCTTTAACCTGATTTTGCAGTGTTTCAAGATTTTCCGAACGTATATCGGGATGCTCGACAACATGGACAACACCCAGCTCCTGGAGAAACTTGAGAAAAGACTCTTTCTCACGATGATAGAGCAGTAATGACAATTTCTTCATGGGAACTATCATGCTACAGCCTCCGCCCGTGCCAGTCGTTCCTTGAGAATTTTCTGCGAGGACTTTGCCAGGTTCTCTTCATCCTCCATAAACCGTTTAATCTTCAGTATCGCCTGCTGATACTCAGGAATCTGTACCTTCTCATACAGGTTGACTTTCTGAGTGGTTTTCTTGCGTGCATATTCCAGTATTTCAACCTTTTTCCGTGCAACATCGATTTTTACCTGTAGTGCAGCAGCCTGTTTCAACAGCATCAATCCTGCAGGAAGCCATGATGGCGTGGTTATAAGACTGAATCTGGTGATATCAAAATCGACCACTTTAAAAATCGGCGTCTTTACACCGGCAATTTTCCTGAAATCCAGCTTTATATCTTTTATCCGCAGCAGATCCGCGGGAAATTCCGACCAGAGACGGTACAGCCGCTCCAACTCTTTGCTTTTCTCTCTGTATGCCTCCTCTGCCTTGCGAACTTCAGCTTTAGCACTCTTGACCTCAAAGCGCAGTGCGGACTCTTTTGCCTGCAAAGTGGGCAAAGCATTCACCCGAATCCGCAGATCCTTTTTCAGTTGTTGGAGCGCTGTTTTGTTATATTGAAATTTTAACGCCATATTTTTATTCTTTATTCTTTATTCTTTATTTTTCATTCTTTGATCTTTGTTCTTTGTTCTTTGTTCTTTGTTCTTTGTTCTTTGTTCTTTGTTCTTTGTTCTTTG
>CBDVBE010000519.1:0-3688 GCA_965372145.1 uncultured bacterium
TTCCTGATAAGGTATACATATCAAACTGCACAAAACAAGATGAATTGATATTATACGATACCTTAGTTACTCCCTGTTGAGCATGAATCTTTACAGAGGTTAGTCTTTTTGTATTTGCTGACAGGTTACTGTGTATAACAGGAACACTTGAAAGAGGTAACCGATGCATTTGACTTTTTACATTTGGCCCTCCCTGTCCCTTGGGGGTTCCTGCAAAGAGATAGGTTTCATTGGCCATCAAGGCGCTAATAGAATGGGGCACGGACAATCCAGTCTCTTTCCATGTTGTACCATTATCAGGTGATCGAAAAACTCCCCAGGCAGTTCCGGCAAAAAGATAATTTCCACTTTCTACAAATCCATGAATAGATCCGGAAATTATTGGTTTGCTTATATCCTCCCACTGTCCATATACCTTATTGACAAATAAACTACAACAAACAGCTGTTAATAACAAAACATATTTAATCATGTCAACAACTCCTTAAAAAAATTGGGGAATTTTGATCTCTTGAGCTAAAATAAAAGAAGAATTTCTGACAAACAAGAAAAAAGTAAACTATGTTAAAAATGGATATATTATGCAGGGGCTTGTGCTCGAAAAGATCAGAATTCCACAAAGGAAGTAGTGAAAAAACATCGAAAGAAGTATATTGATTCACTACTATATCTGCTATATATATATTATTTGAAAAGTGTGGAAACACCCTATGCACATGAACTTGACATGTAATACTCGTCGCTATTGACGCAATAAAAAACAACAACCCCAAAAAAAGGAAGAATACAATGAAAACAGTTTTGATCCTTTACATCAGTCTCATTATTGCGGCAGGTTGTGCCGGAAGCAAAACCGTCACCGCGATAGACGTGTCGAAATATGATGTCAACAACACACTTTCAACTACTGAAAGCGATAGTGCCACCGCTACCATCTATATCACCACGACCCCGCCCGGGGCTGATGTGTTCATGGATGGAAAATATATCGGTAAAGCGAATAAGGATGTTGTGTATGTTTTTCCGGGGCGACACGAGATAACGCTGATAAAGGATGAGATGTATCTTCAGAAAACCATGGACTTTGAGCAGGGCAGTAATCAGCCAATCGATATAAAACTGATCGAGAATAAAAAAGCGGAGTAATCGGTATATAAACCATGTGAAGAAATTATGAATGCTATACATAAGGAGTAATGCCATGCGCAATTATATCTTCTTTGCAATTATTGTTTTTACATTTTATCATATTTCCGCCCAGGAATCAGACGAAACAGTAGATACCTCCTCCGTTGAAGAGGTTGAAGAATTTATATCCTTTACGTATACCATTCTTCCTTCGGAAATGACCAATTCATTCTTTAACGTATCACACGATACCGTAACCTTCCGGTTGGTCTATGTCGATGTGCAATGCAACGATTATAACTATCAATTTAAACGCGACGGCAAATCACTTATAGTACGACGAGTTACCGATGACCTTGATGGCTGCGATGAAGAGGGTGAAGAAATATATGCTTTTGAGGGAACACTGACTGATGTTCCTAAAGGTAAATCATTGTTTGAACTTGAGTCGGTGTATAGTGGGAAGAAGAATACTCTTTTTCGGGAAGTGTTAGTGGTAAAATAACTTTTAATACAATCGAAATAATCCCCGGTAGCATCCTTGGAACTAAAAATCGGCTAACAAGATCTGAACACCCCATATACAGGTAAAAAAGATTTTTGACCTGACAGGAAATATTTATTAATGAAGATACAAAATGATACGAATATCGTTCTTATCGGTATGCCGGGTGCAGGAAAAAGTACCATCGGTGTTATTCTCGCAAAGCAGACAGCACGTGATTTTATTGACACAGATGTCCTGATTCAAACCCGCGAGCAGCGATCCCTGCAGGAGATACTTGATACCGAAGGGTATATGACACTTCGTGCTATTGAAGAACGAATTCTTCTCTCATTAAACTGTATCAATCATGTTGTTGCGACCGGCGGCAGTGCTGCTTACAGTACCACGGCAATGAATCACCTCAAAGCAAATGGTGTCGCTATATTTCTTCAAGTAGACTTGGATGAAATACAACGGAGAGTTACCAATTATGATACCCGTGGCATAGCACGCAGACCTGACCAGTGTTTCGAAGATCTATATAATGAACGTTTGATTTTATACCGGCAGTATGCAGATTTCACCATTAATTGTGCCGGTAAGAATCATGAGCAGATAGTTGGAGAAATTTGTAAGCAAATTCACGATTCCATTTCCTGAAATATAAACTGCCTGCACTATTTTTCATGAGAACATAGATTTTAGTTATATCTTACAAAATGGCAGAATTTAACCCTGCTGCATTTTTTGTTTGTGTTTTGCCAGGCACGAAAATTAGATTTTAAGAGCGGTGACTACATTTAACTATTTTTGATATCATTGGGGAATATCGATAATTATTGAGGAGCAGGACTTTTTTACCCTATGAAGGAAGAGGCGAGACGGGGTAGCACCGTGTAAAAGAAGATTTTTCACCACATCACAACCCTGTTTTCTCCGTGGTAGATTTTACTGTTAGTGACGTATTATTAACAGTTAAGGAGAAATGCCGTGCCCGACAACCGACGTAATCATGAGCGATATAATTTCCAGGCTAAGGTGACCGTCACGATGAATGACGTCATCTTACACGGGACTGAATGCGTTAATATCAGTTCTGGGGGGATGTGTATAAAAGTAGGTGACAGAATTGATGCTATAGATAAGGGAATGCTCATCATGATCCATAAATACCAAAATGAAGTAATCTTTTTTAAGTCCGATTTCAGCGTATCCTGGAATTCAATCCAGTCACCAGTCCGTTACAACGCTCAAATAGGAATTGTTTTTAAAAAACTTGACTCTGATAATAAAAATGCGCTTGATCGGATATTGTCATTTCAAACTAACGTCCACAATTAATTGTGCTTTAAAATATTTGCTTTTACCTCCTCCTCTAAAATCCTGTTCTTGTTATATGAAATAAATGATATTTAATCAGTTATCATTTATACCTATTGGTGAAAGGTTTCAGCATATGCTCAAAGACCTCATTTTACGTAACAGAAGCTATCGTCGTTTTCATCAGTATGAACCGGTTGCAACGGACACGCTTAAGGGATTTGTTAATTTAGCACGGCTTTCACCTTCCGCCGCCAACCTTCAGGAATTGAAATACATTCTTTCAAACGATGCCGAGTATAATAAGATGATTTTCTCCTGCCTGGCATGGGCCGGCTATCTCAAAGACTGGCATGGGCCTTCTGAAGGTGAAAGGCCTTCTGCATATATAGTTATACTTGGCGATACGACCATAGGTACAAAGCATGCGGTTAATCCCGGAATTGCAGCGCAAAGTATCTTATTGGGTGCAACGGAAAAAGGGTTGGGTGGTTGTATCTTCGGTTCTATTGATAGAGAAGCTTTACGCAGCAAGCTTTCTATTGATCCGCAATTCGAGATACTACTGGTAATCGCGCTGGGGAGACCTCTCGAAGAAGTCGTTATTGAAGAAGTTGGAACCGATAACAATATAAAATATTGGCGGGATGATCAGCAGAAACACCATGTGCCGAAAAGAAAACTTGTTGATATTATTCTTAAAACGTATTCATAAGGTAACCGTTCACGGGTTCAAAGGTTCTGGGTTCTGGG
>CBDVBE010000520.1:0-3680 GCA_965372145.1 uncultured bacterium
TTGTCTTAAATATAATCAATTAAATTGTAAATGGCCGAAAGTCATGTAATAAGGATTTGTACTCTTCTATTCAAAACTCAATATCCACTTATATAGCGGATATTAATTCAATTGAAAAGAAAGATGTATGGTTGGAAAAGGATAATTTTGATGATACTAATACTCCTCAGGAGTTAAAAGAGGCATTAAAAGCTCATTATCAGGATGATAATTTAGAGGGGGCAATATTAATTGGAGATCTTCCAATAGCAAAGTATAGTATGAGTGGAGAGACCTGTGATCTTTATTATATGGATTTGAATGGGAGCTGGTCAGGAACCGGTAGTACTTTTTCAAACCACAGTGGTAATAAGGAAGGTGAGATATGGATTTCCCGTATTACGGCAAGTGTGCTGGAGAGCTATTTTGATGATGAAACGACCATGGTTAATGAATATTTCGCCAAAGTAACGAAGAGAATGCATGGTCAGGATCCTATGGAGCGCAAATATGTAATCGCCGGGCAAAAGAGTGAATGGGGCGGACTTGAAGCTGAAAACCAGGGTGATTTAGGTTACGATCCTTCGAATATAGATAAATATACCGGTAGTTGTGGAAGTCAGTGGGGAGCCGCACTGGTTGATGGCAGAGAGTATGGATTTGTTTATTCGCATTCATCTGCAACAATGCATGCAATCGGGTATAATATAAGCAAGCAAGCATCTGATGATATGGATTGCAGATTTTTTAATTCGTATGCTTGTTCGAATGCATTAATTACAAGAGCTAATATGTGTGGAGCTTATGCACTTGCAGATGCAGGACTTATTTGTGTTGGTAGCTCAAAATCAGGTAGTATGTGCCCGGGCTCTTTCAGGGCTTATAATAGGCCTCTTGGTGAGGGTAAAAGCTTTGGTGACGCTTTTTTAGATTGGTTTAATGAAGAAGGGATTCAAAATGCAAGCTGGCACTATGGAATGCATTTGCAGGGAGCAGGCACCTTGGTCCTGGAGAAGTATGCAAGTGGGCCATATATTACGGTAAATTCACCAAATGGCGGCGAAGAGTGGGAGCAGGGCAACACCTATACAATTAAATGGGGCAGTAATGTCAGTGGTAATGTAAAGATTGAACTGCTTAAAGGTGGAGCAGTTGATAAGACTCTGGCAGCAGATGTTGCGAATAATGGTGAATTTGATGTTGAGGTTACCGTGGATTTTACAGTCGGTGCTGATTATAAAATCAAGATAACCAGTCTTGACAATGATACTGTTCTCAGTGAAAGCGTGGAGAATTTCAGCATTATTGCGGAGTATATCATTGCTGACTTCCCCCATATCCAGGATTTTGATGATATGGAGACTGACGGCACCAGGCCGCTTTCTGAGAAGTGGGAACAGTTGGATGGTGATGACTTCGACTGGCTGGTATTTACCGGCCCAACTCCTTCGAATCAGTATGAGAGCACGGGTCCGACCGCGGACCATACGTCCGGTACCGGCAACTACGTGTATGTCGAGGCTTCCAGTCCTAATAATCCTGACAAGAAGACAATGATGATTTCACCCAAATTCAACCTGAATCTGCTTAACAAACCGGAGTTAACCTTCTGGTGTCATATGCAAAGCGATTCAAACACTATGGGTAACCTGTATATCGATATCGAGGTCGATGGTGTTTTGAAGGAAGGTGTTGTCCATTTGAAAGATGATCATGGTGCGGATTGGTTTGAAGTCATACAGGACCTGTCTCAGTATAAAGGTGAGCGGGTGCGCTTCATATTGCGTGGTATTACCGGTTCAAGCTGGTGCGGTGATATGGCGGTTGATGATTTCAAGGTGACGCATGAGTCGACCGGTATTAAAGGGTTGGTCACACTGCCGAAGAACTATGCACTGACCTATAACGGTTCACGAATCGTTTTCAACATTCCCGAGTATGCTGATAAGAAACCGGTGAGTATCAAACTTTACAGTATACAGGGAAAATTGATTCACACGCTGGTAAAGGGACCGGTCGGTGTCGGTTATCATTCCATACCGCTGGAGAAGCATAATTTCGGTTCGGGATTATATTTCTGCCGGATGGTAGCGGGGGATTTTATAAAGACCCGGAGAGTTTTACTGAAAAAATAGTTCAAAGAAAAAATCCTCATCCTCAACTTTAATACTTCTATCGCCCCCCCAACCGGTATGGGAGTAGGAATAAAGTTTACAAGGGTGAGGATTTTTAATCCTAAACAGCGAAAAAGCTTCTGTGATCTTTTTATTTTGAGAACTTACGATTTGTTACATGACAAGCCACTACAGGCAGGTACTCACTCTATTGCCTGGGACGGCAGGGAACGACGCTGACAGGCCGTTAAGTCCTGGGGTGTGGGGTGTGTGTACACTTATGAACTGCGCGCCGGCGGGTACCCTTTCTATTACCCACAAATACCCTTTGCATCTCTCACCGCATCAACCATTGCAGAGAAATATTTTAATCCACGCCACATATAAATTATTCCGGGTTCCTTGTCTTTTTTTCTTGCAAGAAACCCTCCTAATTGTCCAATCCACCGGACACATTGATTAATTGTTGGCTCTTTAGTAGGCAGTTTATTACCTTTTTTAAATTTTCTATATAGAATTTTCCATTCCATATCATTTAAAAATATATAGCAAGATGATTCTGGAGCAACACGTGAAATCAGAGTAATCCAGAAAATTCTCCATGCCACAATGCTCATAATTGACAAATATCTTATTAGCCTCTGAGATGTTGTCAATCTGCAATCTTCGACACGAAGGCCTGATTTTAATATTTTATGCCATGTTTCAATCCTCCAGCGAAAACAGTACCATTTCATTTTTTCAATAGCTAACTCGAAGCTTGTAACAGGTAGTGTTGTTAACAGCACCCATTCAATAGCATCAGAATTATTTCCTTTTTGTATTTCATGGATATGGACCGCATATAACTTTAAATTAGGCAAGTCTCTTGTATGTTTTTCAAAATGATTTGTCGGATGATTGAGCATGAAATTACAATACTTTACTTGACATGTTGCTTTGCGAGCAGGTGTAGTATCTCTTTTTGGGATGTCTATTGTAACCACCCCCTTGTCATCCTCCTTTTTAAGTAATGTCCACAGTTTTTGTCCAGTTTTTTCTGAGTAAGGAGATTTTTTGTTCACTTTTCTGTTTTGGCATGCTCGAACTAAAAGATGTGTATTGAGTTCTTTCGCTCTTAAAAAAAGGTCATACATATCAGCTTCTCTATCACATATTGTAACAATATCTTCACTATTTTTAGAATAAGTCTTTACCGTCTGCTCCAGAGCCTCAATCCATCTATAACTATCTTTTTCTTTGATAGGTAGGGCATTATTATGAGTCCTTTTTTTTAATTTTTTCTTTTCCTCAGGCAATTGTGGGCGTGAATAAATCTTTTGATTACAGACTCCTTAGGGAGTCCCTTTACAGTCCACAACAAGTGTGGTGTGCATTATCAAACCTAATGAGGGGATTTCTTTTTTATGTTTCCCACTATTACGGGAAATGGCGCACAATCCGGTTGTTTTTGTATGATTTGTGTAGGTAAAATAGGTCGTATCTTGAACTGCAAGAATTGTTTTTAAACCATCAGTTCGGATGGCAGTTGCTTGTTGATGCCCTTTTGTTATTTCCTGATACTTTACCTTGTCGTTTTGAAAAAAA
>CBDVBE010000521.1:0-3675 GCA_965372145.1 uncultured bacterium
TACCTTATTATATGGGTTTTGTATTTATCTCGTTTCCTATAATACATAAGAGTATCATATTACTGTATATAATTCAAAATATCCAACTGCCGACCAGCTATCGCGAAGCGATTTTGTTCAACTAGTTATATGCAGTACCTATAAAATCGAAATTTAACCAAAAAGGTTCTGCATATATCCTCTATACTACCAAATGCGGCACTTTAATACCTTTAGTATTCTAAATCTTCTTATTCTTTAAACAAGCAATTGGACTTTTTATCTTTCTTACTGCTTCTGGAGAAACATGCGTGTAAATTTCTGTTGTTTTACTGCTCGAATGCCCCATTAGTACCTTACAGATTGCTTTCTTGTTTTTTAGAAAGGAATCTGATAAGGTACTTATCCCGTTCATCGGGGTAAGTGTCTGAATATATCTTAAATCTACTCCATTTTCAAGAAGGTGGGTCGCAAAGGAGTGGCGGAGGGTATGAATCCCTCCTTTTCCGGCAATCCCTGCTTTCTCGCATGCGTTGTAATAGACTTTTGAAATAGTACGTTTAGAAATCATCTCTCCAGGATACATACCTTCAAAAAAGAACTTTTTTCCTGTTTTATTCTCATTTATGTATTTCCTGATAGCCTCAAAAATAAAATCATCCATCATAACAACCCTGGTTTTTAGTCCCTTTCCGTTTACTCTGAGGTCTTTTCGATCAAAATCGATCCATGATTTTTCAAATTCCCTGATTTCGGATAATCGTAATCCACATCCGTAAGCCAAAAAAAGCATGAGACGGTGTTTGATATTGGAACTGGCATCTAAAATCAACTCAATTACTGCTAGAAGTTTTTCAGAAGCAACAGTCTCAGTAAAAAATATAGTAAGCGCTTCAACAGCTTTTTTCTTTTCCGGCTCTTTCTTTGAACATATAAACCCTGTTAATTGTTCCGGGGTGATTTTTCCCGGATACCCCGGATATAACCGTATCATCTCTTTTGTCAACGGTGTGTACCCAAGACTGGTTTTTTTCTGCTTATAGAGAATTGAACGAAACTTACGGGCCCAGATCAGCTGCCACTCCTCAGGGGACTGGTGCCCGTCATGATACTTTTTTTCGGAGGATTTTTTCTGTATTACGTGTGATGTAGCAATAGGATTAAAATATACATTTTTAATTAACGACTTTACCAATTACCATAGGTATAATTAATGTCAATTGAATAAATCAAGTAATTTAGATGATTTAGTGAAATGTTCCAGAAAGGGTAGAATTAAGAAATCAGAAATCAGAAGTCAGAACTCAGAAGTCAGAAGAGATAAGGATTAAATGATATTTATACTATTAAAAATCTCATGTCCCCCGCAAAGCGGGACTAAAGCTCTGTAGCTCACACCGCGCAAGCGCTGGCGCTGCGGGTTAGTAAAAGAGGGTTTTAATGCTACGAAGTAGTGCGTGTCCTCCGAGCTATAAGGCGAAGGAGGGAAAATCCCATCAGTCCAGAGAAGGGTATCATCGGACCTTTATGATCTTTTGCGTTATGACATCTCCGACCTTGATGAAGTAAACGCCGATACCCGGGTCACGGGTGTGAACCTCGCGGCCGTGACTATTATAATAACGGCACTTTACATTGTTTGGCGGCACAGGCAGCAGACCGGTGATAATCATTGATCTGATCGTTTTCTTCCTGGCCGGCTCTGCAATTACTTCTTTAATACCAACGGGATCATCGATATTAAATAATTCTTTCCAGGAATACCATATTTTTTCCTGGGTATGGGCGGCTTTATATCGACGCGTGTAGCTGACGCCGACACATGGCCAGTCAGGGTGCTCGACTGCTATATTCGGCCTCAGGACCATTGAATGATACGTGCCGCCACTTGTGTTCGTATTGTAACCAACTGCAGCCGCATTGACGATCGTCATTGCCCGCTGCGTACTCAGGTGAAAATCATCGTTGAGCATATTGGTAATGGTCTGATATCGCCCGCAATTCACCGGAGTATAACGCAGGCGGTCATGGTTGGTCACAGCAAGGTTCCACTGCGAGTTTATCTGGGGTGCGATGAAATTATCGGTAGTAAAGCGCAGTGTATCGCCAATATTATTTATCTCGAGCACAGCAGCCGGTATTGGATGAGTGTCATTATATTGTGAATACACATGAATTTCATTCGAGCGCAGGCTCCTGGAGTGAATTTTCATGGAGTCGATATCATAAATATCATGAACACTGTTGCCGTCGGGGTCTATATTTTCAACAGCCTGACGATTTGACAACAGGTTACCAACAAGCGAGTTCGGCGGTATTGCATTTGTGTCCGGATGGTTGCCGGCATTCGAACAGAGTCCGACCCCATGTGCGTTAATACATGAACATGCACCGTATACACCGGCGAAGCTGACATTGAAAAAACGTTGTTTATCGGGATCGCTCGGGCTGAAGGCCATAATCAATGAACTGTTGGCAAGGGTTGAGTAGAGGCCTATTGTTCCATCCACGTTTCGTGCGATGATAAGACCTCCCTGCAATGTGTCGTCGCCGCTGGTTGACTCACCCCATCCGGAAACACTTGAGCAGCCGTGTGACGTAGTATCGCCGGCACCGGTCACTGACCATATATCTTCGGCAGTCAGCTCTCTGCCCATATCGGGGTGATAAAGACTTACACCTTTGGCTTTTATGCCATCGATAATACCATTGGTTTCTTCCTGGAATTCTGTTGGAACGGTATATTTTTCGCGGTACATCGGCAGGTAGTCAGTATCGAAGGAATTCGGTGTTCTTGAATGATAACTGGTGAATCCTATCCACTTGTTTAAATATGCGCTCATGATCTCTGAAGCAATCAGATAGCCGTGGGCAAAACCCATTTCATAATTAGTGCCCCAGACATGCAGGTATTTTTGTGTTGGAACACCTTTGGAGCGCAAACGCCCGTTGCAGATTAAAGGCTGAGTCGTTGCCGCCGGCAGGGTAATGTCGTCCAGCCCGATGGAATTCTGAAGCGGTATGCGACGCGCCCTGAAAGCAATATAGAGCGGGGTACCGCTGTATGCTTTCAATGATACTGTTGACTGTGTCCATACGGTGTCGATGAGCAGGAAACTCTGAACCAGGGTAAAGCCGGTCATTGATGGCGGCGAACTGCTGCAGGCCATCACATCAAGCGAGCACGGTGCGGTGCTGCTGCTGATATGCCAGAAGCTGAGCAGGGTATCAGCACCCTGCGGCATTACCCGCGGAGTTATCAGATAGTCAAGGTTGGTGTGTGTAAGCCCGCTGTAATTAGTGTCAGCATAGCAGAAAGCAGCATATTGACCCGTATGCGCCTCGCCCTGGGCCCTGTACCAGATGGCATCCAATGCATCTTCATTTACAATAATCCAGTCATTAGGCGGAAAAAAATTCTGGGTTTCGAATGTCTCAGTCTCACTCCAGGCTGTGCATAACAATGTACATAGTAAAAAGACAAGTAAAGGCATTTTAAATTCCTTGGTTTTGTTAATGCTTTGTTCTTATAACATAATAGTATATAAAAAAGTAGTGAAAATCCAATTTATTAAACGACTTTGCCAATTACCATAGGTATAATTAATGTCAATTGAATAAATCAAGTAATTTAGATGATTTAGTGAAATGTTCCAGAAAGGGTAGAATTAAGAAATCAGAAATCAGAAGTCAGAA
>CBDVBE010000522.1:0-3666 GCA_965372145.1 uncultured bacterium
AACTCTTTTTTATTAAGAACGATTGTATTTTCAACAATTACGTTATCATGAGAGACTTTGACGCACAGAGCCTCTTTCGCGGTCCGTTCTACAGAAGATGCAGGCAGTAACAATCCCGTCGCCGGCGTCACCAGTTGGCCTTCTGTTGAGAAACTCTTCAGCAGGAATACAAGGATAATGGTGAACATGTCCATCATGGAGGTTATGTTGAGTTTAACATCACCACTTCCCCGTGCCTTCCGGGCCTGACGTGCAAGTCGTGGATTATAAGCCATTATTGTACTATACCTCCTGCCAGCGATACGTTCGGAAACATAGTCACCTTTCCATTCGGTGTTTTCGTACCCCGTGCGGCATCCATAACTGCAATAACCGTCTCATAACGTATCTGTTCTTCAGCAACAATTTTTACACCCTCATGGTCATTAAAGGCCTCAACCGTACTGTAATCATTTTTTATATAATGATTGTAAAGCTGTTGTAAACTGCTGCCTTCAGGCACATCGGGATTAGAACTGCGAATAATGTCGAAGAGTGCCTTCTTCTTCACTTTTGCCAGGGTTGCATTAAGTGTCTCAAAATCAAATTCACCGTCCTTCTTTGGTATCTCAGTAGGTTTTTCTGCCGGTGATTCTTCCTCTTTCGCGACCGTATCTTCTGCTGATTCTTTAAAATAATGGAAAAGATCAAATCCTTTTTTCGTAATTACAATACCCAGATTAAGACGGGCATTCTTTTTCTCATCAGCGTCACCACCGCCCTGTGATGACTCCGGCAATTTTAACTCTATCGCACCGATCTTTACAAACTCCGCAGAACTTAATAAAAGTGGGATAAGGATAACCATTAAATTCATCATCGGGGCTATGTTTGGCTCGGTGTCAACCTCCTCTTTAATCCGCCGGCCGGTTACTTTGTATTCCTTCCGTACCGTCTCAGCAGGTAACAATACCTTCAGTAATGATGCGGCATACCGGTCAATCTCCTGTATTGCAATATCAATTTTTGATCGAAATATCGAAAAAATCAGCACACAGGGCACACTGATCATAAGACCCAGTAAAGTAGTATTCATCGCTGTAGAAATTCCAGAGGCCAGCATCGATGATTTTTCCACGGGATCAACATCAGGTTGCGCTACTGCCGCAAAAGAAAGGATCAAACCGAAAATGGTTCCCATCAATCCAAGCAAGGTTGAGACATTCCCAAACATAAGGATGTAATTCACCCGTTTTTCAAGGACGGGAATGAGATGGAGAGACTCCTCTTCCATAGCACTGAGTATTACTTCTGTCGGCTCACCCGCCCGTTTTAACCCTGCACCGACAATACGCGGCAATGCACGTCTTCCGGAAGTACAACAAAGCCGATACGCCTCATCGTTTTTTTTATCTTTGACCAATATCTTTAAATGATCAATAAATGATTCAGCATCGACATTTATCCGGCGTTTTATATCAAACCAACGCTCAATAATTAATACCAGGGCGGCTAATGCCATAAAGGCAAGGATCCACATGAAGACGAATCCATCTTGATCAGGTAAGAACGCTTTGAGTATCTCAGCAAAAAGATTCATAGGTTTTTATTTATTAGAGATTAAATATTTATTTCTTTAACGAGTTTATTATCGGTAAAAATTTTTATATTATTGTGGGTGACATGAAGTCCGATTCCCTCTTTAAGCTGTCCTGCACTGATATGGAATTTCTGTATTTTATAGGATTTTTCTACAAGAGCATTTACAAGCCGCAATGAATACTCATCAACATCATCTATAATTCTCTGGGTTTTTGACTTGAATAACGAAAAAACAACAATTGAAGGAATTGCCACCATAAGCCCGGTAAGAGTAGTATTCATTGCAGCGGCAATACCACCGGCAAGCAGCGTCGACTTTTCAGCAGCGTCAATTCCCGGTCGGCCGACTGCCGCAAACGAGAGAATCAGACCATAGATAGTTCCCATCAGTCCAATCAAAGTCGCGACATTCCCGATAGTGGCAAGATAATTTGTTCTCTTTTCCAGCTTTGGAATTACTTTAAGCGTTGCTTCATCGATAGCATTCCTGATCTGCCCTGCTCCGAGTTTTGCGCTCATAAGTCCTGCTTTAATAACTTCAGCAAGCGCCATTTTACCGGCTTTACTGCACATTTTCTGCGCAGATTCAAGATCATCTTTCTGGATATATTTCAATATATCTCTGATAAACAGCTCTGTTTTAAATCCGGATTTTATCATTAGATAGATAAAACGTTCGATCGTAATGGCAATACAGAAAATACCAACGACCAGAAGTACCCACATAAAGATAAAACCCGGCTCCGACGCGCTGAAGGAGTGAAAAAATTTTGCAAAAAAACTCATGCTTTCCTCCGAATGGATATGTTAATAATTATCAATTTTTCTTTGATTTATACTATCTACTCATCCCAATCAGGGAACGATATTACAAAAATATATTCTTATGGCTCATAATTAGAAATCTCTCTACCATTAAACATAAATGCCCCACTGTAGGGAGATTTCTCAAGTGCCGGACCCTTGGCATATTCTACAACATTCACATCGCTATCCAGGCTTTGCATAACCATTGGTGTAAATTTCGGACGCTGTTCCGCTCTAATCAGAACGAGTTGCGGCCGTCTGATTTTTCCCTCAATCTTAAACTCTTCAAAGACAATTCGTTGTATTCCCTTATCGTCTTGAGCATACAGAGTTACTACAGGGATAAGAATAATAAGAACAAATTGCCACAGAAGAGAGTTATTTACTCTCACAGTCTTCATCAATCACCTGCCGGATATGAAATACTTCCCACTCCATTTCAGAATAAGGGAGCCTTATATATATTTAACACTATGTTGAGCGGGAGGACATGATAGTGGCCTATCCGCTCCTACATAATGTTATGCTTTAGTATAATACACATTTTATTACATATTATACGGTTATGTAATTAATATAGTAAATAGTAATAATTATACAAATAATATTACAAACATCATTTACGGACTTTATTTATGGAAAATTGCCTTGCACGCGCAAAAGAAATTATTACTGCAGAAGCACAAGCTTTGCTGAATATCCCTTTAGATGAAAACTTTGAAAAAGCTATAGACACACTTTATCACTGTACAGGAAGAGTCATCGCAACCGGTATGGGAAAAGCGGGAACCATTGCAAAGAAAATGACCGGGACTTTGTGTTCTACCGGCACACCGGCATTCTACCTCCATCCGGGAGAAGCCGCGCATGGGGACCTGGGACTACTGCATCAGGGAGACGTTATTATCGCCTACTCAACAAGCGGTAAAACACGAGAAGTCCTCGAAATGCTTAAACTAGCACACCATTTTGGTATAGAAACAATCATCGGTATTACATCACACCCTGACTCATCAATACGGACACAGAGTTCAATTGTGATTGATATGGGTATTATTCAGGAACCGTGTACCTTGGGATTGACTCCGACGGCCAGTACAACTGTCATGCTCGCAATTAGCGATGCTCTGGCATTGGTCCTTATGGAAAAGAAAAATTTTAATCGTGATCAATTCGGGCTCAGGCATCATGGTGGGTATTTAGGACAAAAGGCCAAGAAAACATCGTAACCGTTCACAGGTTCAGGGTTCCCCGTTCAATGGTTAAAATCGCTTTTTT
>CBDVBE010000523.1:0-3650 GCA_965372145.1 uncultured bacterium
TGAATTTCTAAGTATCTCTTTATACCACAAGGGCATAAGAGCTACTAAGAAATGAATTTCTAAGTATCTCTTTATAGCAGAAAATAATTTCGTGAAGGTACTTATCCAGTTTATCTGGGTTAGTTTATTTACTCAAGATTCGCAGGTTCTTCCTGCACGTTTTTGCCTTCGGGCAGTTTTTGATACATTGCTTAAGCACCTTACGTGCTTCTTCTTTCTTTCCAGCATTGGCAAGCGTGCTTGCCCAGTTAGAATAAGCACCCTCTGTATTGCCCTGTATACGATTTGTATCTTCCTGTGTTTTTGCAAAGGATAATGCTTTTTCGTTTTTTTCAATTGCTTTAAACCACTCTTTTTTCCCCCAGTGAACAGATGCCCAGCTTTCATATAGGTAATCATACGACATCTGCAGATTTTCAACTATCTGAGGTGGTGACGTGAATGTGTTGAGTAGCGTTAAACATTCAGTAAATTTCTTTTCCTTGATGAGCTGTTTACTGTAGTTACCGATAATAGCTATACTGTTTTTGATAAGAAGATTATACAATTCGAGTTTGCTATCCAATCGAGTCAGCAACTCGGTAAGATTTTCAACAGCCTGATTTTCTTTACCTGTGTTAAGTAAAGTGAGGGCATATTGATATTCAATCAATAAAAGGTGGTTATTCACCTCAGGATTTGCTGACCATGTCTTTCGCAGTTTCGGTAAAAGTGGGTGAATTTTGTCAAACATCCGTCCCAACGTTGCATAATCTTTACTATCCTTTAGATTGTTAAATTCTTTGTTATACACAATGAGACGGCTGTCTTGGCTATAGCTATCGTTGGTTCTAACAAATCCCATCCCCTCAAGAAGCCTGTTGCGGTCCAATGCGGACATTCTATTATAACCAGTGTGTTGATTGTTCATGTTGAAACAGATTACCTCATAAGGCTCCGCAATTTCACGTCTCAGGTAATCTTCATACGTTGACTGTTCCAGGCCCCTTTTGCTATACCACCCTTTGCCCTTTTGTTCGTAAAACGCCCGGTCATGGACTTTGTCATAACCGCTTTTTATAGTAGTCTCAATTTCAATGATTTCCCCGTCCGGTGTTTCGAGCTGTACAAAAGTATGTGAAGGTATATGTACTCCTTTAGCGGTGAAATCAAAGTACCGGGCGAGTACTATAAACAGAAGTGAGGAGCTGATACAATTAAATTTTTCTGTCCGGAAAATTTTTGTCAGTTGACTCTGGTTGAATCGGTATCCTTTTAATGCTTTGTCCGTAATGCGCTGTTTAAAGAATTCTTTACACATTGCATCGTAGAGGACTTTGCCCTTTTCCTTTACCTTGTTTTTCTTTTTAATGCCTGGCTGTATGCTTTTTATAAAATCCAGCACTCTTTTATGGTAAGCGTTATAGGTTGCCATATCCCGCACATTACCTGAAGCAAAAATAGCAAGGGCAAACAGCGCATCAGGATCTCCCTTTTTTGCTTTATCAGCGTTTTGCAAGGCAGTTTTTTCGAATTCTGTCAGATGATACCAGAATAGTAACGGAGAATTACCAAAGGAAGACCGGTCAAAGTTGAGCTTCTCTTCCCTTTGTTTCTGCCTGTCCGGTTTAGTAATTTTCAGTGTTCTGCCGCAGGAGAGTATAAGCGATGCGCACAGAAGCGCCTGTGTTCCTAATCGACAGGTTGTAAAGAGTTTTTTTAGATGCTTATAGTTGGCAATAATAGGTGTCATTGTATTCATGCTTTGTAAAATATGCTATTCAAACAGATTAATAACACTGAGTGAAATCCCGAATCGCTTTCTGTCAACATCCTGAGTTGCATAGGCCGTGTGAAAAAAATTGAGTTCATATTTATTAAAAAAGTTTAATCCGAAACCCCAAGGTACAATTTTATCGTTTGAAAAGAAGTCATAGCTGAGGCCGCTTCGGATGAAAAGGATGTTTATCACGGTTAATTCGAAGCCGGTGTTGATGATTTCGTTTCTCCATAATGATTGATCTGTCAGAATTTCTTTAAAATGGTGAGTAAAACTCGATTCGATAAAAAGTGAGAATTTGCCGTCTGATATTTCCATAAACAGGTCATTTATACTAAGCGCGCCTGTGAATCGGGGGATTTCCTGAAAGGAATACCAGTCATTTTCGAGATAGAGATCAATATGGGAAAAGGTTATTCCCAGAGAAAGCCTGTTAAAAAAGATTCCGCTGTAACCGAAATCCATACTCAGGGCATTGCTGCATCTATTCTCGCCAAAATTCGAATCATAGAGATGAAGGTAACGGCACCCGATACCGAGTGCATGGTTTTCGAGATTTATAAAAGAGAAGTTGTGGCCATAAGCAAAAGTCAGTTTTGTAATAAGATGAATAACATTATCAACCTTGCCGGTAGGTACAGGTTGTTCATCGATCCACAACAGTTGTGAAATTTCTTCATCGGAATTCCAGACGGGCATGTCAAGGGTTATGCCAAAACCGCCAATGTTTTTTGATGAAGGTTGCGAGCAGATTGATAAGGTGTGTTCGTAAAATTTATCATAATCTAATGGAGTATTTATAGCTACCGGCACACCGGCATACATAAAGGACATTCTTTCGAAACGATCGTTTGTAATTCCAAGACCTGCGGGATTTAGTGATACAGTATTTTCATCATGGGGATGGGTAAAACCGGTAAAACCCATACCGCTTGAGGGCGCAATATAGCGAGGCGAAAGAAACACATGGTAGTTATGATCCGAGAAAGGGCTATTGTCAGGGTATACCAGACAGGGAAAAAGTAGGAGGAGAATTGGAATTAGTTTGTTCATTATTACTTTAAAAATAAGCGCATGATTAATAGCTTGATTAGAAACTATCCATGATTTGCTAAGCTGCCAGCTTGAGCTTTTGTAAGGCGATATATAGGTCATATGAGCTCTGAAGATTCATCCAGAACTCTGGTGTCGTCCCAAATACCTTTGATAAAAGCAACGCTGTTTCGGCACTTATACCACGCTTGCCATTAACCAGTGTGTTTATTCTCTGAATAGGAACGTTAATTTTTCTTGCGAGCTCACTTTGAGTAATACCCATCGGCATAAGAAATTCGTGAAGTAATATTTCACCGGGATGCGACGGCATTCTGTTTTTTGGTATCATAATACAATTCCTTTTTTATCGATGATAGTCGATAATCTGTACTTTGCCTGCATTTGATCCTTTCATGGTAAATACAATTCGGTATTGATCACTAATACGGATACTATAGAATCCAGAAAACTTTCCCTTTAACGCCTCAAGCCTGTTTCCTGGCGGTGTCTTGAGGTCGCTTATGATTTGTGCAGAATTTACCATATCCAGTTTTCTATAAGCAATCGATAAAAGATTCTGAGGAAACTTCCGTGAATCTTTGGAGTGGATACCATGATAGATATCTTCCGTCATCTTGTTACCGAAGCTAATGATCATAGTAATAATATAACACTTTAACACATAGTGTGCAAGCGTTAAATGCTGCCGTTGAGTATGTTATCCCTGAGAGCGAGTACGAAAGCTCCTAGATAAACAAACAATAGGAAATTGATTTCCATTGTTTGTTATACTCGCAGTGTATAACATTATGTCCCACAAAAGGGATAATGAACACTAACAACTGAAGTTGCAAGT
>CBDVBE010000524.1:0-3623 GCA_965372145.1 uncultured bacterium
GCAGTTACTTGCACAAATGATTGATGCGACCCTGAGCAAAGAGATAAAAAATGCTACGGGCCTGGATGTGTTTGCTATTGAAACCGGCGCCGAGGATGAAACCGAAGAGTCAGACAGGATTAAACTTACCGTGGGTAAAGCATTGTCGAAACGGCTTATGACAAAATTGTCAATTGAATCGGAAAAGGGAGAGTTGACACAACGTGCAATTGTTGAATATAAAATCATTGAGAATATCCTGCTGCAGACATATAACGATACTAAGGGTAATTTTGGTGGAGAGGTGCAATTTAAGTGGGAGTTCCGTTAACAAAAGGTAGTATGCTTAGACCGTGTATTGTAACCGGATATATCTGGCTTTTTGTTGTGTTCCCTTTTCAAGGAGCAGCGCAACAGGATAGCAGTATCGGTGATGACAGTATGCGCGTGGGGATTGCGTCCACAAGAGTCGTACGGGATATTTCCATTGCGGTACATACGTATCCGGGGAACCCGTCACGATTAAAAACAATGGCGCGTGATTTGATTTTCCTCCGTAAAGGTGAGCCCTATTCGGTACAGAAACTTGTTTCCACTATTTCAGCATTTGAGGAGTGTAAAAAATTCAAATCGATACATATCGATTCTACTATTGGTGCACAATCTATCTCTTTTTCATTCACGCTGGAACCTTTTCTCTTCATACGGAAAATTAACGTTACCGGCTATTTCCCCCTCTTTGAATCGGAAATACTCAAGGTAATGTCTGTGCGAACAGGAAGTGTCTATAGTGAAGAAGTACTTGAAAAACAGAAGGTGTTCATTGAAGAACTCTATGCGCGGGAAGGATTTATTGATGCACAAGTTCAGATAGCGGCACAGGAATACTCCGGGAGGGAGTATGTTGATCTGCACGTTACCATTACTAAAGGGTTACCCCTTATCCTTCATACAATTAAACTGGAAGGGAATAGTGCTTTTTCCCGCTTATTGATAAAACGGCGCATGACCACGTTCCGTAAACGGCTGATTCCGTTTCGTTCACGACGGTTCGTTGAAAAAAATATTTCTGAGGATATAAAACAGCTTATTACTTTCTATCGGAAGGGGAGAGCACGAAAGCGTTTCCCGGAATGTGTGATCACTCCCCACTATGAGATAGATTCGACACGGAAACGAGTGACGGCGTTACTTTCAGTTTCAGAAGGTCCGCGATATACTATACAGTACAGGAAATCTGATGCTACTCGATTAAAGAGGCGGGTGAAAAGGAAACTTCGCAAGGAGTTGATCATATTCGAAAAAGGTAACAGGAATGATCTGGGGCTGAGAAGAAGTATGCAGAATATGAAAAAATATTATGAACGGAAAGGGTATGTAAATACACACATCTCTTATAGTGATGCGATACGTACCAGGCGACGCAACACTGAAAGAGCAGTAACATTTTCTGTAGATGAGGGGACGCGCAGTGTCGTCTCTACTCTTGAGATAAAGGGGAATAATTACTTTACACTAAAGAAAATAAAAAAGCAAATACTTACGCGCGAACAGAAACCGTTTATAGAAGAGACCTTTGAAAAGGACCTCCTGGCAATAGAGACTCTCTACCGTAACTTTGGCTATCAAAATGCCGCCGTTTCCCAAACGCTGTCATTTAGTGGCGATAAGAGTATTGTTGCTATTGCTGTCGATATCAGGGAGGGGAAACAAACTATTATTACGGATATGGGAGTCGATAGCCTTTTTGCACTTCCTGAATCAAAAGCCCGGAAAGTAATACAGGCGAAGATTGGTGATCCCTTACAGAGGGGACTGATAAAAAATGATAGGATTGCACTTTCTGCGCTTATAGCAGAGGAGGGGTATCCTTATGTAAAGATCCGGTCTGAAACAACCATGAACAGTGATTCTTCACAGGCGCGTATTATATACCGGATTCAGGAAGGGCCTAAGGTAACCATGGGAAATATTTATTACGCTGGAAATTTTAAAACCAAAAAATGGGTCATGAAACGGGAGATAGATATAGAATCGGGGCAGCCTTTTTCTTTGAAAGAAATGCTTGAAGGACAGAAAGAATTGCGTAACCTGAATATATTTAATTCGGTTGCCTATAAAGCTGTTGGATTGAAAGAGCGTGAAGATACCGTGCATCTTTTTATCGAGCTGGAAGAGAAAAAACCCTACTTTATCCAAACGGGCATCGGGTATGAATCAGATATTTTCTGGGGACAGATTAAAGGTGGGGATCATAACTTTCTCGGATTGGATAAAGATGTAAGTATTGGGGCGCGGATTACCCATTTACTGGGATATCGTTTTGATCTGGGCCTGGTTCAGTCGCGTCTTTTTGGCTTTCGAACAAAGAATATAACTGAGATATATATTGAGCGAATCCTGGAGCAGGGACATAACTTCGGCGTAATGGCCTACGGTGCTTCTCTGGGGATTACCCGGAGACTATCCAGCCATGTTACCTCTACTGCCGGATTTGTCTTTGAGCGGCGCGATCAGTTTAAGACAGGCGCCACCTCAGATACGATACCATCTGAAGAATTTGAACCCCGTAACCTTATAACCATTTCACCGTCGCTTACGTATGACAAGCGGGACTCGTTTACCCGTCCGAAGAAAGGTGTTTTTACAACACTATCAATAGCACTCTCTAAAGGGGTTGTCAACTCGCTGGATGATTTTATTCAATGTGAGTATGATTTGCGATTGTATAGAACGTTTCTTGGAAGGTTTACTTTCGCGACTATCGGCCGTGTCGGCTATATATACCCGCTTGGCAATAATACCACCATACCCCGCGATCAGCTCTTTTTCCTGGGCGGGACCCGGGACGTGCGAGGATTCAGGGAAAATGAACTTCAAATTGATGAAACCGGTAACCCCGTTGGCGGGCGGGCTGTGCTGAGTGCGAGTATTGAAGCTCGAATTGACCTGGGATTGAATTTCGAGTTACCGATATTCTGTGATATAGGCCGTATCGATGACCACTTTCGCATCGCAACACGTGATGAATTCCGCTCGTCAGCCGGCTTTGGATTACGGTATATTACACCCATTGGGCCCATCGGCTTCCTTTACGGATTCAAGGTGAAACAGAGGAAAGGTGAAGACCTGGGGAAATTTCATTTTTCGTTAGGTTACACATTTTAATAGTATGGGAGGCCATCGAGGTATATACTAACCTCCCGTTTATCTCTATTTTGGTGTACATTATATTAATGAGGCCGTATATAACCGGAAGAGTGAAAAACGTAATGTTTGCAAGAAAAACAGCTCTGTTTTTAGGTATCATTTGTCTACCTCTTTCAGCCGGGTCATTAGGCCGCACTACCGTTGAAATTGCGTCGTGGCGAGGCAATGCTACAGCAGCATATTCAATAATCCACGATGATGCGTGCGGTGCCGGAAATCTGGGAATCCATGAAAATGCTGATGCTATCGCCTTTGATAAAACGTGTTAAAAAGATTTCCAGCGGCAGCTTTATTTACCTGACACTGGGTGAGCCGGAAAAGGATGATCTGTTTGATTACACTGGCATTGAAGTCCGGGCGTTAACCCGTGCTGTATTTCACTATTTAGTGCCTGGCCGAAAACGTCATTCCCGCATGCTTTTGGCGGGAATCCA
>CBDVBE010000525.1:0-3607 GCA_965372145.1 uncultured bacterium
GCATAACATTATGTAGGAGCGGATAGGCCACTATCATGTCCTCCCGCTCAACATACTGTTAAAAGGGCATACTTATTTTTGACGGTGATATTTTCCCATTAATTCGCCATAAGCAAGTACGTGGCCTTCAATTGCTTCGAGTACCTTGTCTTTCGTTGCATCCTTTGGATTGATATTCAGCGCAGTGTCAACAGCATATACCTTGAAAAAATACCGATGTGTTCCTGAGGGAGGGCAGGGGCCGCCGTAACCGATATCACGGAAACTTGAGACGCCCTGTTTAGTCCCGTTGTCAAGAACCTCCTTCTTTGCAACCGCTTCAGGAAGCTGAGTTTCGTTGGTGGGAATATTGTACATTACCCAATGTACCCATGTCCCCATTGGTGCATCCGGGTCATCAGAGATAAGCACAAATCCTTTCGTGTCTTTTGGTGCACCTTCCCAGGAAAGTGCCGGTGAAATATCATCGCCGTCGCAGGTGTACTTCGATGGTATCATTCCTTCATGCTCGAATGCCGAGCTGGTAACAACCAGTTTTGGTACTGAATCAAGGTTCATGTTGTGACCTCCGGAACAATAGGTGGATACTAACAGGATCAGGGGAATTGTTATAACGAGTGACATAACTCTGAGTGATTTCATACGGGTATCCTTTCGCTGAATTCTTTACATAAAACTAATAATTATTACCGGGGTATTCCAGGGAAAAATGATAAAAGTAAAATATGGATTATAATCAGGTATTTTTAAAAAGGAGGGACACTGCACTCACGGTACTTTTTATAATTATTTTATACAGGTTACTGTGTACGCTGAGTTAAGGTTTTTGTTAATTGACACTATGCAGAAATAGATTCCGCTTGAAAGGTCGGACATGTTTAAATCTATTGTATGTTTTCCGGCGGTGAGGAATGGTCGATTATATTCCCATACTTTTTTACCCGCTGGTGTATAGAGCGACAGCAATAGGGCATCGGCAGCAGGAAGGTGAAGTGAGAAGGTGTAATGTGAATTATATGAAACAGAGCAAGTGATATTTTTATTGATTACTTTGTGATGAATAGCGAGGTTTTCAGAATATTCATCAGCACCGATATCGTAGATAGTGTTAATGGGCCTCTGTTCACCGTCAAAATCGTCCGGGACATCGGACAATGCAATTCCTTTATCAATGGCTTCAGATGCTGTTGATTTAAGGTGAAGGTCAAAGGCTGACGGGTCTTCGAAAATGGATAATGTCGCATCGAGGATAGTACTCTGAATGTCAGGATTCAGGCCGGTGGTCCGTTCCCAGATGAGGCCGTCGCACAGGTTGTTCTTTATTTGTAAATTGGTACTGCCGTCCCAGCGGTACTCTAATGTTTTTCCCTTTCCGTCACTCCAGGGATCAAAGGTGGCATTCAGAATAACCGTGTTGTTGTATACTTTACTGTTGGGTGAGTCATTGATCATAATGCCATTATCGCCACCGGCTTCATTGACACCCCGATAGATGATGTTGTTTCGAATTATACCGCCCGCAACCCCGGTATTGTCACTGATACCGAATTGGATACCCATCCGGCAGTTGATAATAATATTCTTCTCAACGAGGTTGTTGCTTCCGCCCTGCCATAAGGTTATAGCAGCACCGCACCCATCCGCCTGATCCACATGCTCCGGATGAGGACGGATATTTTTAATTACGCAGTTGCGGACAATCCAGTTATCACCACCGCCGATTTTATCAAATCCCTGTGTATAATAATGGTCACCGGTCCAGAAAGCATAGTCGGTATATTCCAGGAGACAACCGTCAACAACACCGTTGTCACACTTGGGATCTTCCTTGTTGTTTACTTTTATAAACTGTTCTCCCGCATCAACAAGTCGAAGATTTTTTAATAGAATTGTTTCAGCTCCGGATTGCCCGGAAATGGTTACCGGATGCCAGTAGGTTTTACCTGCGGTTAAATCTGCAATGGTCAGGTTTTCAATATTGTAGATAGTAAATACATGAGGTGCGGAAGAACTCTGGACGCCCATGCCGGGACACCACAGGGCAACAGAATCTCTGTTACCGCTTTGCCCCTTGATTAGCACAGTGGAAATTTTAGTCTGTTTGTTATTTATGACAAGAGTGGTAGTAAGATTATACGTACCGTTTGCGATGAGAATAGTGTCATTCGAAGCGAGGTCGCTGACAGCGGTTTGGAGTTCGTTGACAGTTGAGACAATTACTTCCCTGGCTAAAAGAGGATTCGGCAGCGCAAAAGAGAAAAATGTCAATAAGTAGAATATAAAAGGAGGCTTTTTCATAATTTACACTTCAAATAATAACTGGTCCCTGCAACGATTAATGTATAGGGTATTTTTTGCGTCGTATTCTCAAGAACAGCAATGTAGATTCCCTGAGTAATAGTAAAGGGTGATGTATCCAGGACTGCCATGTGCCGGCTATAGCTTGTTTGGACAAAAGGTATAGTGTGTATCTTTTTGCCGGTGGTGGTATAAATAGATAGAAACGTGTTCTGTGCGATTGCTTCCACGTAGAAGGCGATTTTCTGATGGTTTATTTTCACTATTCTCATTTCAGGAATGTTGGACAATTTGTTATGAGGTATAAGGGGATTGCTGATATTGTTTATTCCTGAATAGAGCCCGATTTTTTGTGTTGAAATAACAAGATTATCGTAATAGCGGTTCTGTTCCTTTGGGGAACCATCGTTCCAGTAACAATCCAGCATGAATTCATTAATGTTATCACTTGTGTTCCCTTTTAAATCAACATTCTCCCGTTCGACAATTAAGGTGTCATTTGCCCAGAACCGGTACGCACCATCCGTATTTCCTGAAGTATTTACCAGCACTTCCATTTCGAAGCAGATCCAACGGTCAACATTTCCCGGTTCTGCAAAAGTAAAAGGTGAAATTGCAATAGGGAGCCATCCGCTGCTGTTTGCCTGCGAGCTGTTTTCTGCATACACGTCTGCAGCGAGATGGCCGTCATTTTCAAGCCAGCAGTGAATAGCAAATATTGTTTTCCAGTCACCGGTGTGGTGGCGGTATCGAATCCGCGCCATTTTCGGAGGAAAACCCTCGAAGTTACTTTCAAACTTGTGATACCATCGCATGAATACATGATCAGGGTATCCATCGTTATCTATTCGTGATATCCAGCCGGCATCAACCTGTCCCGGTGTATACTGTTGGCAGAGAGAATGCGTACCTTCAAATGCATCATCAGTTGTAACAGACATGCCATTTGTACTGACATCCTGATAATTATCGTTAAGGCCGGCGCCGCTTTCAAAGTCATCACACCACAGCCAATCAGGATGGTCCTGCTGCCAATTCTCGCATTCAGAGCAATACGGTGTGGAAATAATAACTGATAAAAGAAAAGTGAGGATAAGGTAAATAAAAGTTTTCATACAGGTAGGTTTATATTTTTATTTATTGAAATTAGTTTTAAGGGGATACCCCTAAATAAAATCTACATCATGTATTTACAAAAAGTAATTAAATTTGAAAAAGTGGGTTAAAATAAAAAAAAGAAGAGAAGGGGGGGCTCTCTTCTTTTTGGGGTGACATTTGTACATGTACTGTATTAATGTACAAAAGCCGT
>CBDVBE010000526.1:0-3590 GCA_965372145.1 uncultured bacterium
TCAAATAGACTGCTATTTTATCAAATAATATCCCTGTTCCGTAAAGTAAATGAAGCCCTGTTGGGTTATACGGTTTGAACTATTCTACCTGAATACTGCAATTTTATAATGCAACTATACTAAAATCATAATACAATTTACTTTAACATGGGAAGCGTAGTATTTTCCATAACAGTATTTTTCTACTCTTAAGGGAGGGTGATTAATGGCTTCCGCAATCGAGCTTTACCAACAGGCATACGATCTCGACTATCGCCACGGTGACTGGGAAACAGCAGAGGAAATGTACCGGGATATTCTAGAGCGGTATCCCTATTCGGATGAGAAGGAATATGCGCAGGTACATCTGGAAAGGATCCAGCGTTTAAAAGGCAATCCTAAAGATCCGGATATACTGCCGGTACGCTCCGGCAGTGCGGTCGGCCTGACCGTGTTCTGTTTCTTCCTGACCCTTCTTCTCATTGTAGGCACCGGATTCCTGGGATACTATTTCTGGCAATACCAGAAACGGCAGCTTTCACATGAACTGGTCCTGCAGGGTATGATCAGCGAACTGACCGGTAATGTCAATAACGCCCAGCTAAATTATGAGCAGGCGCAGAAAGAAGATGAAATGAACGCGCTCGCGTACCAGTGCCTGGCAGAGCTGTTTCTAAAACACGGTGACAAAAACCGGGCGGCTTCTGAAGGTAAGAAATGGAAAATAGTCAGTCCGAATGATATTAATTTAACAGATTTCGCAAGACGGTTGAAAGAGGAAAAATAATGTTAAAGGAAGATAAGGCCAGAATAATCCATGGTGAGGTGAATTACCGCAACCAATGGATGACTATCGAAAAAAAGGTTGACCGTGAAAAGAAACGTAGGAAAAAGATCGAACAGGGTCTTGTGTTTTATCAGGGAGAATGGATAACTATAGAGGAAAAGATTGCTCGTGTCTCCCCTGCTCAACAACAACAGCAGCAACCGCAGCAGATAAACATTAATCAGACATTCAACCAGCAGACCTATGATCAGCGTACTACTGTGCATGAACACAAGCACCTGCATCTTGATGCCGAAACACTGACCGCATACGCGAAAAGTAAGGGCCTTGGCGCTCCTCCGGATATCTCTATTGAAGGCCCGACTCGGCCCGCTATCAGTGGGAAACGGGGGAAAAAAGGTAAAGCGCTTTCTGATAAAACAGGCACACAGTATCTCCCTGACAAATCACAAACGCACTATCTTGAAGACAAAAGCGGGGAAGAAATCGTTGAGTATGTGGAAGAGGTGGATGTTGAAGAATTAAAAGTTGAGACAAGCCGGCCTGTTGAAGCTGAAGTCCATATCGAAGATTTAAAACCGGAAAAAAAAGATAAAAAGACTTCTTCTAAAAATCCCGCGGAGAATTGCATAGACCTTGAAAATATCTCAGATAAAGATGTTGAGGAATTTCTAGGGTAACTTCAATATTCGCTGTTTGCTAATCGCCAATCGTCATTCTCTTTTAATTTTGCATTAGCCATTTTTCATTTTGCATTAATTTTTTTCAATTTTTCATCTTCTCTCATTAAGCGCTTTCAGCACTTTCAGTAGACTCCCTTTCCGGACAATATCACGCATAATAATCGGGTTATAGGGATTATCCCCGGGGAAAACGGCGAGGAACGGAACACTGCGGGAATTGAGATGATGGAGCAGTGATTCTGCGGCAGGATTCTCCTGTGTCAAATCTGCTTTCAAGGCGAGTATTTTTTTCTGTTTGATTAATTCACTCACTTCTTTAGAGTGATACACAGTAACTTTATTGAACTGGCAGTTCATGCACCAGTTGGCGGTAAAGTCGATAATAACATGGCGGCCCTGCGCATGCGCGTCAAGAAGTTTCTTTGTTGTAAAGGCTTCCCATTTCCCGCCGGTTTTTTCAGCTTTCACCGCGGCTTCGTCTGAAATAAAGTTGTAGAGAACAGAAAAATTGACCTGCCATCCGGCCAGTGCGATACAGACACCTATACACCCAATGGTTATTTTCCGTATCATTGACGAACCAAAGGGAGAAAACCGGGTATAGACCATGATCGCCAGGGCGAGAAACATGCAAAGGCCGATCGTCGGTATTATCATATCTTTCGGCAAACCGATCATCAGGTAGATTGCAAATCCAAACAGCAGAAATCCCATGAGATGCTTGAAATCTTCCATCCACGCCCCCGGTTTCGGAATCAGTTTCATAAGCCGTGATGAAGCCGAGAACAGGATATAGGGGAAGGCCATGCCGGCGCCGATCGCGGTAAATACGGTGTAGATGACCATGGGTTTCTGCATCAGTGTCCATGCAAGAGTCGCGCCAAGGAGCGGCCCGCTGCACGGTGTCGCCATTATTGTGGTAAACATACCTTTGATAAAATCATCACGGTACACCTTACCGGTCGCACTCTTCCGTTCAAGCGCAGTAACCTTTGTCGGTACGAGTATCATGAACACATCGAACATGCCAAGGGCAAAAATAAATATGATACAAACAATGGCGACAAGCATTTTGGGATTCTGAAACTGCTCCCCCCATGACAACCCGGCGAATGCAGCGAATGAAGCTAATACGAGGAAAATCGATATCATACCGGCGGCGAATACCAGGCTTCGCGTTACCACCACCCTTTTGCTGCTCCCCGCTCCCTGGGAGAACGAAAGAATCTTAATTCCCAGCACCGGCAGTACACAGGGCATAACATTGAGAATTATCCCTGCCAGAAAAGCGAGAATGACCGCAAGTAACAGGTTAAAATCCACTTTACTCTCCTGCGGCGCATACTCCCATTCCGGGATGACATTTTCGGTTTCAATTGGTATAGTTGCTGTCAGGTTTAAAAGGTTATTATCCGGATCTAATGCAATCTGACGTGGCGGGACCCTTCTTTCCAGCGGCAGATCCGCAGCAAGAAATAATTCTTTCCGCATGATCCTGTTGTACTGGAAACTTTTTATCGAACTTGTTTCAGGAGCGATATTACATGAAATAACAACATTTTTAGTTATCGGAATACAGGATTTCTCACAGATAAGGCCTTCAATGACAACCGTATCAACTACCCAATCATCGATATCTCCCTCTATGACTCCTGTTATGAAAAAAATCGCCTTTTCTTCATAGGCCCACACCCATTTCCCCATTGGCGGATGAAATTTAGTTGCAGGTTGTTTTTGTGCTTTGAACCAGGTAATGCCGTTATTCATCCCGGCTTTAATACTTAACGGCTTGCCTATTCCCGGCCCGAGAGGATTGCCGTACAGGTGAAAACCTTCGGGTATCATCACATGCATTGCGACAATAATCGTATCGCCCGAAGTATACTGATCCTTATCATATACAGTATGGATTAGTAACTCAGGAGGGGCGGTAAATGAGAATGCAAGGGAACTCGATAGTAACAGTGCAATGAAAAACTGTTTTTTTAACATGCCAATCCTTAACTACAGGTATTCCCGCTCAACATACTGTTATCCCTGAAACCGTAATTGACAGCACCTGGATAACATTGAGTAGAACCAGAAAGGCCAAATGAGAATTAGGAAATTGATTTCCAATTCGAATTGTGCAGTGGCCAAAT
>CBDVBE010000527.1:0-3573 GCA_965372145.1 uncultured bacterium
AATCCTAAATTATTATATCAGGCACGGAATGCTTGAAAAAGAAGAGATTGATTGGTTGATTCAAAAAGGTTATTACAAAAATGGTGAAGTTAATTATAGCGAGAGATATATATCAGAGTCTTCTAAGACAAGCAGGTGCTGTAATTCTTTCGGCATGGGTTCTTTCCCTTCAATCTCAATCGGTATCTGCTGAAGGCCGAATTCATGAGCAAAATATCCCCATGACGGATGAAATACTATAAACCGTTCAATATTGCTTTCCTGTAAATTCATCCGGATAGTATCCTGCAACTCCTGGATTTCCATTAAGAGGTAATCACTATTTTTTTGATACTCTATCCGGTGAGCAGGATCAATGTTGCAAAGCTTTGCAGTAATAATGTTAACCATGCCTTTTACCAATTCCGGTGACAGCCATACATGCGGATCTTTATTGCCATTGTTGTCATCGGTAACCTCTTTGTTTTTCTTATCTATATCATGATCTGCATAGGAAGAAATCATCGGCAATTTTTTAATTCCGCTGTCACAGGGTACGATGGTAAGATTGCCGGCAGCCTCGACAAACCGGGGAAGCCAGGTCTTTTCAAATTCAATCCCGATACTGAAATAGAGTCGGGCTTTACTCAGTTTTATGATCTGTGCCGGTTTTGGTTCATAAAGATGCGGAGAGGAGCCGGGCGCCACCATAACCGTGACATCAACATGCTTGCCGCCTATTTTTTCAACAAAGAATTTCTGAGGGATTATACTTACCGCAACAGAAACAACATTTTCTCGTTCCATCTGAGATTGCTTCGAGCATCCGGTAAAGATACCACACACACTTACAATAACAACTACTAACCAGCTGTAATATTTACCAGGCATATTTTCACTCTTTTATCTGCTTTTAAAAGTATTTCGACATTTGCTATAAAATATATGGTAACAGTTCACAGGTTCTCTAAAATCCCATCTCAATAACAGCCCCATTATATGTTGAAAAATAATGGCAGAAACTATTTTCATGACGTTTTATTTTAAAAATAGATAAAAAAAAGGAACCGAGAGCATGGCAAAATATCAAGGGAAAGCACTTCTGCCAAATAGATTTGTCTTTAAACACCTTTTTCCTGCGTTCTTTACAAATCTTAATTATCTTCATATGCTTCGTCATCCGATACGGCGATATTTCTGGAAAAACGATCCGGATAAAGACATTCCGGTAAGCCAGATTTCTTTGCGGGTGAATGAAGTATGCAACCTGCGTTGCGATTCCTGCGGGCAGTGGGGTGAAAACGGTCACCTTCGAAAAAAGCTTGAACAGGGCGAGAAACTGCAGGAACTCGATTTTGATGTGGTTAAACGTCTTGTTTTTGAAACGCGGCGCGATCACCCGAATTATTATATCTGGGGTGGTGAACCGTCTCTGTGGAAACCACTTCTACCGCTTTTTAAGGAAATGGCAAAATATAACCTGTATGGTTCTATCGTTACTAATTCCCAGGGAATAGCACCAATCCTGGAAGATCTTATCGACACCGGATCACTCAACATACTCTTTCTCAGCCTTGACGGATGGGATTCCGAATCACAGAATCTCATGCGCGCTCCGGCGAGTGGAAAGAATTCCTGTAATTTCGAGAAAACTATGGAAGTAATAGATATGGTTGATGAAATAAAGTTACGAAAAAATCTCACCATGCCATTCGTTATTCCAATCACGGTTGTCTCAAACCATAACTACATGCACCTGGCTCAGATTCACCGCCTGGTTCTTGACAAAACCCAGCTTCATCCCTATTATTTCGGCTGGTTTATTACCGAAGAACGAGCCGCGCTTCACGAAAAAGTCTTTGAGGCCCGTTTTGGCTATAAAGCGAAAAACCACCGGGGTTATCTCAAATCCTGCTTTAACGATGTTGATCCTGCAGTGACCGCACAACAGATTGCAGAGACTCTGCGTATCTCCCGCGGTCGCTCATCAGTTCCGCAGTTTCTCCCCGATATTTACACAGAGGAAGAAATACACAGATACTATGATGATCACACCTGGGATTGCGGCTATCCAGATTGCGAAAGTATCTACCATGTTGCAGAAGTTTCTCCTGATGGAAGAATAACTCCCTGCCGGGATTATCAGGATTATACTACCGGCAATATAAATGAACAATCCTTTTACTCAGTCTGGAATGGTGAGAAATTCAAAAACTTCAGACGGGAAATGACGAAGGGATTAATGCCGGTTTGTACACGGTGCTGTGGGTTGCAGGGATTCTGAACTGCGGACTATAGGTATAACCGGAAACCATTTTACATTTGCCATTTTTATTTAAATATCACTTTCTTAAAGATTAATATCGGAATATATGGAATGTTAAATGAAATATAAAAATTCTATAACAGAATTCAAGGATTATGTTTCATTCTTAAATGAAATCAAAGCCCGTATTCAAACAGCTCAGGTAAAAGCCAATTTTGCAGTAAATAAGGAGCTGATTCTTCTCTATTGGCATGTGGGCAGAATGGTTAATTCTATTCAGAAAAGTGTAGGTTGGGGCAAGGGAGTTATTCCCAGACTTGCAAAGGATATCAGGAATGCATTTCCAGAAATTAAAGGTTTTTCAGAACGAAATATGGCAGTTTACCACAGGAGTACCCGAACTAAGTAAGCCTAATATAAAAACAAAAGGCATCGACTCGACAAGCATTCTGATACCCTGGGAAAACCTTTTTGGCGCAGATAACTATTTTCTTGAATATGCTTTTATAGAACAAGGTTCTTTTATTCAAGTCTATTACGGGACAGATACGACTTACATTCATAGTGGATTAAGCAAGAATCAAAAATTGTGGTACAGAGTAAAAGCAGAGAATAATCAATTTGTTTCAGAATGGAGTGATACCATCTCGGCTGTTGCATCAGGGATACCTATAGAGGGTCTCGTAGCTTACTATCCTTTTAATGGGAATGCCGATGATGAGAGTGATAATGAGAACCATGGGACTGTCAATGGGCCCATTCTTATAGAAGGCAGGTTTGGTACTCCGGATAGTGCCTTTACTTTTGATGGAGTAAATGATATCATTTCCATCCCCGATGCCAGTCAGTTAAATCCCACTCAAGAATTAACGGTGTCTTTCTGGATTTTAATTCCCGATGATTTAAACCATTGGGGCGGGATTATTGAAAAGGGCAACGATAATAAAAACAGTTATGCTTTTAATGTTATACCGGATTCGACAGTAATATGTGTCGGTACTGCCTGGCCCAATACAGAGGATGGATATACATATAGCATAGGAGTAACCGAGAATACCTGGCATCATGTAGCACTTACTTTTAATAATGGAATGGCCTCTTTTTTTGTCAATGGTAATTTATTAAATCAGGAATCAGGTAAGATCTTAAATTTTGCAGAAGGAACATTGTTATTCGGGCTTAATGAAGGAGCAGATGATGAATACGGTAAATTTTCTCTGGATGATGTAAGAATTTACAATAGAGCTTTGTCCGAATCAGAAACCCTCCAACTTGTTGGGTTTCGCTTTTTTTTAGCAGTTTAAGCGTTTAGGATTCCCGACCTTTGT
>CBDVBE010000528.1:0-3569 GCA_965372145.1 uncultured bacterium
AAAAATTATTCTTATCTTTCTTTGTACCTTTGTGGCAATCTCTTTCATTTTTACAAAAAATTATTCTTATCTTTCTTTGTGCCTTTGTGCCTTCGTGGCAAAATCTCCTATCTCTTATATCCCGACTTATCCAGATTAACCAACAGCGGGAAAACTTCCTTCCGCGCCCGCTCTAAATCCTCAGGAAAATCAATCTCTGTTGCCGACAGATCGGAAATATCTATCGCCTGCAGCACTTTCTCCCGCGCGAGTATATCAACGGCATATTCAAAGAAATATTTCCAGGTAGAGGTATCTTTCACACACTCATCCAAAATCTCCGCGAATCGCGGCGTATCCATTTTTGCAAATTTTGCAATACCGACAAACTCACCATAACACAACTCTTTTGGAATATGCTTACCGATTTCTTTTATCCGGGAATCCTCAACGACTACTTTAACCTCTTCCCCCCCGCATTCTCCTGCCAGACATGCCAGATTACTGGTTGGTAAAATATCACAGAGTCGTTTTACAATACGGTAATCAAACAGCACATCTGCGTTAAAATAGACAAATCCTTTATCAAAATAATCACGCGCCAGCCATAACGAATAAATGGTATTGGTACGGTCAAATATCTCATTCTCTACATAGGTGATTGTACAGGGCATATCCTGCAAGTGAGAGCGAATCTCCTCATGTTTATAACCGACAACAACAACGACCTCTGTTATACCCGCCTGCATAAGCGCTGCTGTCTGGTGCTGAATAAGGGACTTGTCACCAAAGGTAAGCAGGCATTTGGGCATATTTGGCAATACCGGCTCAAGCCGCCGTCCTCTCCCTGCTGCTAAAATTATTCCCCGCATATAATCCTTACATTACGTTATTCGTAAGCGTTCACAGAACGCTGCATGCCTTTCCCCAATTCACAATTTCCAATTCCCAATTTCCAATTTCTACACAAAGTGTATAACTCAAGTTGGAAGTAAACTTCCTATCTTTCGTTTATAATTTCCAATTTCAAGCCGCGAACTACTCCGTACTCTTTACGTTACTGAACCGCATATCGTCTTCTCATGTACTCCGCAATCCCACTCCTTTACCGGTACTGACCAGTCACCATACTTCTCTGTCAGATACTCCTTATAATGATTGGGTACACGGAATGTCCTTCCCAGGTATTCTATTGTCTCATATGATGCATAATATTTTTTATCAACACACATTATTTTTTCTTTTGCCTGCCAGTATACCTTTGCATTATCAATATATTTGACGAAAATGTCTAAATTAACATATATCTTCCTGAAAAACGGAATCATCTCCTTTACAACAGACAACAGAACCGGCTTAACTTTCAATAATCTATTATCACCTTTCTTAAAAATAAAAACATCCCTTTTAAAACGTCTTTTAACAACCTTATACCCTTTAAAGAAAAGGCTGTTACTGACCGTTAAGAATTTTTCCGCATCGTCCGGGAAGAAAGAAAGGTCAACATCATAATCCCATGGCAGCAGCTGTGTATCCCTGACCAACCCCAATAAGGTGCCGCCCTCGAGATGATAGTTAATATCATTCTTTTCAAGGAGATCGACAACTTCAAACAGCAGGTTGTGTGCCCGCCGCAGATTCTTATTTGACAATTCCGGCACTATACCGTTTTCGTTCTTTGCCACCATTACCTCCACACATGCCGTTGCAGAAAATACATTTTCTTTCTCAGTCAGCTCCCTGAGAGAATATTGACAATATGCTCTTTTGCCCTGAAACCACTTTTCCCGTCAAGTCCGGTAAAATAATACTTTCTATACAACAATAGTTTTTCTACATGTTCTTTTGATGGACTAAGCGCCTCCCTGACAGCAGGCATAAGATTGGAAACATCGTTTACATGAATAAAAATGCCCTTGAGATAGTCACCCGGTTCTTCCGCAACAATCGGCATCCCGTCAGAGTGTTTCATACGGGGATAGGGAAAATCAGCAATAATACCGACCCGCCCGAGAGAAAGGCATAATGCCAATGCACTTGAGGTATCACTTATTACGGTATCCGAAGCGAACATATAGGGATGAATATCAAAATCTTCCTTCGGGATTAAACAGATTTTTTTATTCTTCTTTGCCAGCGAACTGTACATGCCACTTTGCCTGACAGAAGCGTATTTCCCACCCCAACTGTAAGGGTGGAGTTTAATTATCAGATTATATTCTTCTGCAATCTCCTGCACTGCTGTTTTTAAAAAAGGTATGCATGAGGGCCGGTAGGATGGCGCATACAGCACGGTCTTTTTATCTGTGTCAAGATGTAACCGTGAGAGAATTTCTTCCCGGTTATAATATCCTTCCCAGAAAAACGGATCCAGTTTCGGCACCCCGGTCATTACCCAGTCCGCACCCTCTTCGAATCCAAACTTCCTGATAATGTCCATCCAGTACTGCCCTTCGGTAAAGACCGTATACCGGATATCCTTCTGCCTGACAACATTACGAAAACGCAGTGTTTTTGTCCCGGGGCCATGATCCGACACGAATCGCTTCACATCCCCATATTTCTCCGGATCCTTTAATGCATCCGCCGCGACAACCACGTCAAACCCCTCCGGTGAATCAACAACACGATGCCCTTCCTCACGAAGCCGGGTTTCAATGCGCTTTTTATGGTAAACCGGGAAAACACCCCACTTCCGTTCATCGTTTTTACCGACATAAAAAGCGATTTCAAAACGGTCATCGCCTTCAAATGCCTTCAGTATTGAAAGAAAAGAGTGAATGTAATACTCTTTTTTAAGATCAAACAGTATCTTTTTCTTCACTGTTCCTCAATTCAAACAACTTGAAATATTTCATAAAAATGGTAATACCACCGAGAACGCATACAATCAGACCCCGTATACCATCTTTATAACCGCCTCTGAGAAAGTAATACTGGAAGAACTTTAAAAATGGCCGCAGAGTAAAATGATACCAGTGCACTTTTTTCCCTTTTTCAAACATATCTTCAGCAGCCCAGGTTGTATACCGTATCATCTTCTGCCACTGTGAGGCAAAATCTCGGATTGGATTATGAATAAGAAAAGCCTTTTTATTTTTAATCCATGCCCATTTCTCAATGCGCATCCCTGCATGCACCCGTTTCATAACGAATTTTTTAAATAATTCACGCCGAACCAACCTCTTGCCGCGGTAACCTAAATACACCTTATGGTCAAGCAATTTTCCGTAAAACTCGGTTTTAAGCCGGATTTTATAGGCATCAAAAGGTATAGTGTCCAATGATAAAATAGTTTCAATTTCCTTTTGTAATGCCGGTGTGCAGCGCTCGTCGGAATCAATAACAAAGATCCACTCATGGGCGACCTGCGGCATCCCCCATTTCCGCTGCTCCCCTGAGTTTTTATATTCATGCTGAACGACCTTTACATTCGGATATTTTTTACAGATTTCAACAGTGCGATCCGTGCTGAGCGCATCAACAATAAATATCTCATCCACCCAGGTAATGGTCTTAAGGCAATCTTCAATAATATCTTCAACATTCTGAACCGGGATGAATGCTGATATTTTATACTTTCGCATTAT
>CBDVBE010000529.1:0-3563 GCA_965372145.1 uncultured bacterium
AAAAATCATTGGCTTATTACACTCCTATTTATACCATCTCTCTGCTATAGCCTTTTCATTACCAGTGGTATCGATGAAGGGCAGGACTGTTTTATCATTGCAACCACTGAGGCCACCTACTATTATCAGAAAACCGCAGGAGCCTTTTCAAGTATAACCGACTTGAACGGCAAAGACTGGATTGATTATAATACTTACAACGGATTTGATCCCGCAAGTGCCTTTCGCGGCCTGCCAAGCCTCTCCTATGCAGACAGCCTGGGGCATCCCGGTTTCACCCTTTGTACGAGTGTACAGGTCGGCGATACCTCTATCGTGACAACCTCAAATGACGGCCTCTGGGAATGGCAATGGGATTTCACCGAATGTCAGGCAGCCATGACTATCACCAAGGTACCTTCAGGAGGTGTCTACAGCTTTAAATATAACGGCCCGCCTTATGGCATCTATGGCCCCAGTAATTACTGGGGGGCACAAGGCATCGGCTTTCATGCAGACACCCGGAATTATGGCAGTCGGGATACTACGGGCAGCTTCCAATGGGCTTATTTTGGGGATACCACACGAAATCGTATCCTTTTTGTCGGGCAGATGGTTAAGGACTCTGTTCCCGACAATTATAAACGAATGGATGGTGCAAATAATAACGGTATGGTTTCATTCAGTTTTGGCAATAATGGCACTGCCGATCTTATGAATACGGTTAATAACACTTTTAAGATCGGTTTTCTCGAACAGAAAGTGTATGACAGCAGTTCCCATGAAAAAGCTGCCGCTGCTATTAATACACTTCTCTATACCGGTACACCTTACCCACTCTATGGTATTTCCGTAACCACGCACTGGTATGGTGGGGCAATCCAGGGAGGGTGGGGGAAAATTATCCGCCATGACGTTGAGGACGATTCGGTTACTAATCGCACTATCCTCTTTGACGGCTTTGCCAATTATCCCAAATTCACTATGGAAGGTACGAAAATCGCCTTTTTCATTTTTAACGATAATAAACAGGGCGCAACCGTTGCTGTCATGGACATCGATGGCAGCAATCTGAAAAAATTTGAGAATACCAAATGGGATGAAGGAGGCAATGCCGGATATCTTGACTGGCCTTACGGCAGGTGGATATACTACATGCCGATCCTTGGTGATGCTAATGAAATTTACCGGGTTCATGCTGACAGCGGTACGTTGGAAAAAGTTTTAACATTCAAATCAGCCGGTGGTGACCCTTCCCATCCCTGGATCTGGACCATGTCTGGAGACGGATCGCGCATGACATTTCGGGCGTCGGACTTTCATATCTATTTCTTGAATGTACCTACTGTATTCCCGGCAGAAGTAATCCTCGATCCCAGTGGTGGTATATACAATAGTTGGACGGACATTTATGGCTGTCAACACTCTATCTCTTACTCCGGCAGATACATCTGTTATGGCCCGCCATCCGACCTGCATGCAACCATTCGGATTAAACAGTGGGATGACGGTACCAAATACGGCTGCCTGAAGAAATTCACCGGGACGCAAGTAAACACCTGGCCGCCATCACAATCAGCCAACGGCGGAGTATTCTATCATAACCACTGGTCGAATAACAGTGATTACTGGATTTGTGGCCATGAAATAACCAAAGGGGTAAATTACGAAGTCAGTAACCAGGTCCTCTATAACTGGCTCGAACACCGCCAGTTTGCGGTAACCGCGAATACGGGTGAGACCCCTGATTTTGACGGCGGCGGTGATTTCTTTATTGATACGAGTAATATAATCGGTCTGCCTGTTCTCCGGCTTGATAAGAGTGACCTTTCCTTTGAGGCTGATTCCGGTTTCACCAATCCTGACAGCCAGGATGTCTTTGTAACAAACAGCAGCGCCGGATTGCTGACAGATGTCCAGACAGCCATATTCTACAGCGAAGGTGATACAACCGGCTGGCTGAACACCTATAAAAGTGCAGGCAGCGGCAATAACCAGACAGTAACCAACAGCATTGACATAACAGGACTTACCGGCGGCAACTACAAGGCTAATGTAACGGTCTCCGCTGCAAATGCAGCGTTTTCCAAGATATACTCCGTATCACTGAGAATAGATGCCACCCGTGTATTCTCCTCGGTTGATGTATACCCCGGTGACATCACCATGGAGCCCGGTGATACCTGCCTGTTTGTTGCGGTTGCATTCGACCAGTATAAAGATGCACTCTCTACCCAGCCGGCTAAATGGACTTGGAGTACCGACACCAATGCGACAGTCCATTATGGCCTTTTCACCTCCGCGGTTACCAAATCAACGCCGTATAATGTCATTGCTTCCGGCACTGTGGGAACTATTACTCTCAGTGATACCGTATTTGCCATGGTAGAATTTCCCATTCTGACAATTCTCTCCCCTAACGGGGGCGAGCTGTATAAAATCGGTGATACCATGAGCGTCCTGTGGGAATGTGGAGATACCACCAAGATATCAACGGTTGCTCTTGAGGTCTCTGTTGACAACGGGAAGACCTGGCACCTGATGGACTCATCCGCCATTTCACCGCAGGATCCGCGATGGGGAAACTATCTCTGGACAGTACCCGACTCTGTCGGTATTAATGACGATGCTGTCGTGCCGATATCCGAGAACTGTAAAATAAAGATACGCGATTATCAGTTTCCCACCTATCGCGATGCTTCAGATTCACTTTTTACCATAAGACCGGGACCAACTGACATAAACGGCAATCCCCTGTCAAAGAATTCTATACGCATATTCGGCATTTTCCAAAACAGCACCGGTTCATTTAAAGTACTTATCCCGCCGGTTTTAAAATATTCAATTGACATTGTGGGTATAAACGGCCGTACCATTCTGTCAAAATCCGGAAGCGGTTCCTTTTGCTACACGGTTTCCCGGAAACAGCTTGCAGCGGGCGTATATATCATACGGGCACGGGCAGATAAAAAGATGCTGACCAAACGGTTATTGTTGTATTAACGCCCGATTTTCACTTTACTTTTTCTACAAAAATTAACAAATGATCGTCATTGTCATTATTCATTCTTAAGCATAAGGAATGAAAACACCGGGAGCGTTTGTAATTCTATCTTCGTTGTAATATAATCGTACATATTCCATTTTCTCTTTTAAAAGAGAAATAGAAATCCCGGGAAGCATCACTGTTCTGTCTTTAGATCCTTTTCTATCCCTGATCATAATTTGATTGTTTTCAAAATCAATATCTTTTATTCGCAGGTTAAGTAATTCGTGTAATCGTAATCCACACCCATAAAGAAGAAGAATAAAAAGTTTCGATGATGGATCAGCAATACTTAATAATGAAGCTACCTCCTTTTGGGAAAGGACAATGGGAAGTCTTTTAGGTCTTTTTGCCCGAACTGCATCAATCTTATCAACTAAAGGTTTTTCAAGAACATAGCGATACAAAAAAAGAAGTGCACAAAAGGCCTGATTCTGGGTAGAAACGGAATGGCTTTTCACAAATTCCTTCGCTTAACTCATGTTTATCCACAATTTTGTCAGCAATTTAATATATTACTAGAAGTAAATAATTCAAT
>CBDVBE010000530.1:0-3558 GCA_965372145.1 uncultured bacterium
AAAAACACTGGATTCCCGCCAGAAACATGCGGGAATGACGTTAAAAAGGTAGTTTTCGGACAGGCACTAATTAATAACATTATGTCAACAAACCGTCCCAATTCCGGGACAAAAATCCCGGTATTGGGACGGTAAAACATAAAATATCCCTCATTTTGAGCAAATTTCACGGAATTTTAAATTGGCATAATAGCTGCAATGTTTTTGTATACTATATTACTATAATTTTAGTGTACTATATACGTATGTAAATTGAATTTTATCAAGGAGGGTGTTTTGAGTGATACGCTTTTTAAACAAATCAAAGCCGGGATACTCAGTCTTGGATTTGTTGTAAGTATCATTTTTGCCCGGATTGATTCAGGAATTGTCGCGCTGTGGCATTTCGATGAGGAAGTCGGCGATAGTACGTTTGATCTCAGTGGAAACGGCAGCCATTTTAACCTGCTGAATGGTACCGCACGGGTGCCGGGATTAAACGGCAATGCCCTTTATTTTGACGGGATTGATGATAAGGGATTATGTGCTGATTTACCTGTTCAGACTGGAATGACCGCACTTACCATTGAGTCGGTGGTTTGGCTGAACCGGTATCCCGCAAATAACCACTGGGGACCGGTCATTGGCAAGTGGAGTCCCGGCAGTACGGAGGATGATGCCTGGGCCTTGGATATTTCACGATCCAGCCCTTATGGCGGCCATGGGGTCGTTGTCGGCAGTTCAACACAGCATATCTTTGGAGCCACACCAGTGCCGGTTGGCAGGTGGACACATCTGGTATCCACCTATGATGGTGAATTCCTGCGGATCTTTATTGATGGAAAAATGGTTGATTCCAATCCGGTATCAAATGTCGGCCCTATAAAAAATTCAGATACGAATATCCGTCTTGGCCATAATGTTGATCCGCATTTCTTTGATGGAAAGATTGATCAGATTACCCTGTATGAACGTGCACTTTCTTCAGAGGAGATTATTCACAATTACGATTCATTATTTTCGAATGACCAAAAAGTAATTGCTCATTGGACCTTCGATGAGGAAGTCGGTGACAGCGCATATGATTTGAGTGGTAATGAGAACCATTTTAAACTGCTCAACGGCGTACAACGGGTCCCCAGTAAAAATGGGTATGCTCTTAAATTTGACGGAATCGATGATAAAGGACTCTGTGTTGATAAACCGATTCAGACAGGTATGAGTGCTTTGACTATTGAGAGTGTCATATGGGTCGAGCATCATTCGGCAAGCCAGTGGGGACCTGTTATCGTTAAATGGGGACCGGGCAGTACCCCGGATGATGCATGGGGTCTGGATGTCGATAGATACAGCCCTTATGGCGGCCATGGGGTCGTTGTGGGAACCTCAACACAGCATATAAACGGCACGACACCTGTGCCGATTCAAAGGTGGCTCCATTTTGTATTTACCTGGGATGGAACAAAATCGGCAATATATCTTAATGGAGAACGGGTTGATTCGGCAACAGTTCCGGATATCGGCCCCATCCAGGATTCCGATACAGAGATTATGTTAGGGCATAATTCAGATCCTCATTTTTTCAACGGTATAATAGATCAAGTTACCCTATACAGTTATGCTCTTGATCCGGATACCATTCTGGCACACTTTGAAGATTTAGTAGGCCCATCACATGAAATCAATATCGGAATGAAAACACATTATGTCCAACCGGGCGATGAACTGTGGGTGCCTGTTTTCATCACCAATTTTGAGGATGACATTTCACTGAATTCGATTGAATTCTCCCTGAACATTGACACGTCGGTTATTACTTTTCTGGAGGTATCTTCCGACAGTGGGATAGCGGGTAACTGGACCCTTGCACATAACTCTTTCGCCGATTCAATAAAGTTCTCCATGGGAGGAGCCGGGCAGACAATTTCCTATGGTGAAGGTGAGCTTCTCAGATGTAAATTTGCAGTAAAGCCGGGGCTCGCAAACGGCAGCTTTTCCGACCTTATACCTTCGGATGTTCTGCTGGACGAAGGCGGCAATGTTTTTCCGACAACAACTATAGGGAAAATTGTTATAGATGATATTTCAGTGCTGTATGGTGATGTTTCCGGAAACGGTGATGTGACTGCCTATGATGCAGCAGGTATCGTCATATATGTAATGGGCCTGCTCGAGTTGCCTGATCAAAATTATCCGAATTTCACCTTGCAGGTGGCTGATGTCAGTGGCGACGGGGCGATTACCAGTTATGATGCTGCACTGGTGTTTCAATATAGTGTCGGTTTGATACAGAAATTCCCAGTTGAAACAAATCAAACTGTCTGCAAACGTGATGGTTTTCCAGATGCAGGGTATAAATTAACAAAATCACCGTTAAGTACTGCAAGTACCGTTTATTATGATTTAATTGCTAAAAATATTAAGGGAGCGATTTCCTCTGATATACAAATCAGGTATGATCCAAAAAAGGTACTGGTTGAATTAGGCGGTACCATTACGACAACCGAACCGGTGAATATTGAGTCTGTACTCGATACCGTAAACAAGATAATTAAACTGAGTATCACAACCACAGACGATTTTGATGTTAAAGGTAATATTAAAATGGCAACTATTGAAGTGCCGGTGCCGGATACCAATTCTTTAGCCGGAGGCATGCTTTTTATTAAAGCGTTAATCAACGAGGAAGAGGTTCAGGATTTGGATCCCTCTATCACGGTTGAGAATATCAGTGATAGCGAAAACAAAATAAATTTCCGGAAACAAATTGTAATAAATAACGGTGGATTATTTATACAGAATTTTAAGAAACAATCCGGTATTGTAGCATTATATGATTTACGTGGCCGTGAGATACTATATAGACAATTTAATGGGGCGAACGATTTAATTAAAATTGATTTAAGCAATTTTGCGCCAAGTTTATACCTGTACAAAATTAAAATTGGCTCAGAACTTGTTACCAAGCATTTCGTTAAAATGAGATAATATTCGAATAGTTGTGTAAAATAAGCACGGTATTATTGCTAATATGGACTTTTATTTTAATTTTTCATAGGGGACAAAACAATCAACGCTTAATATGTTTTCCGGAAGAAAACACTTTTTCACTTTTGCGTCACTTTAAAATAACAAAATCAGCTTTTTATTTAGTAGATTTATAAAAGAATATTTTAAACCTTTTTCATCAGGAGGATTAGATGCATTCCAAAATAATAACATCATTATTTTTCAGCATTACCTTTGTCGTCTCTCTTTTTGCACAGATGGAGGTGGAAGTATACCACAAAATACCGGTAAACGATTCGCCGAATGACAATCAGGTTATGCCGCATATAAAAATTGTGAATACCGGCAGTGATACGGTCACACTGAGTGATATAACCATTGAATATTACATGTACGAGACAGTTCTGTCCGTGTCGGATTTAACCTAGCGGTACGACTGGTGCAATCTGGGTAATATATTCAATGTGCAGTTTTTTAATCTGGACGAACCGTATACCGAAGGCGATAAAAAGGCAAACATGAAATTCATGATCTCATTTACATCCAACAACAAACTGTTGCAAGGGCAAT
>CBDVBE010000531.1:0-3539 GCA_965372145.1 uncultured bacterium
CCATTCTGCTTCTATTATGAACACTTGCAACTTCAGTTGTTAGTGTTCATTATCCCTTTTGTGGGACATAATGTTATACACTGCGAGTATAACAAACAATGGAAATCAATTTCCTGTTGTTTGTTTATCCAGGAGCTTTCGTACTCGCTCTTATGGATAATACACCTGAATAGTTACAAAATGTTCACTTAAAATAGTATCTGTTCACGGGACACACCATATATATAGAAAGGAGCAAAAATATGCCCATCGAAGGTATCAATCAGAATGAGGATGCTCAACAGGCAGAAACGCAGCGGCTTGAGGATGAAGAAACTCAGGCTATTGAACGGCGCCGACTTAAAGAGCAAGACAGGGAACAAGCGGATGAGATCTATCAAAACCGTTCCGAACGGCACGAACAGGATCTTAAAGAAAACCGGCAACGTGCCCGGGGAGAAATAGATACTACTGCCTGACCAGCCATTTCCAGCACGTGACTATCTTTTCCTGCGTCCTTTATGACGAGGTTTTTTACGGATCACTTCGTAACGAATGACCTCTTCTTTCCGGGGAGGGTGTTTACATTCAGGGAAAAGACCGTCATATATCTCGCTTAAAAAAGCTACCTGTTCGCTTGGAGAAAATTCCTGTTGATCATTCAATTCTTCCGCAATTAATACTACCAGTACTTTTAACCCTTCATCAGGGGTTCGTTTTAAGAAACGGATGCCGCTTGCTAACGGCATACTTTTAATCTTCTCCAGCAGAGAGCTGTCAACTTCCCGCTCGATACTGCGATCAATAAGATTATTCATAAACAACATGCAGAATTTCTTCTTTAATGTCCAATTGATCCAGTTCTCGCCGTTTATCAGTGTTGCTAATGTTTTCGCCAGAAGGGCATGGCTTTTACTGGGACGTCGCATTGCCATTGCCACGCTTTTTTTTACGGTTATTTCCCGATCCATAAGTGTTCGCTTGTTTTATGTGGTGAGGTAGTACTGTATTGGTTTTCGTTACGATGATGTTGCAATTAATTTACATTAAAACAAAAGGTGACGTTAAAAAAAAATTATTTTTGTAACTTACTTAAGGGTAACCGCATGAGAATGTACAAGCTTGGTTTTTAAATCATCCAATGAAAAAGGTTTATTCAGGAACGTATCAACCCGGCCGGTCTCAAGATATTCCTTGACATTTTTCAGCCACTCAATACTTGACATCAAAATAATATAGGGCCTCTTCCCCCTCTCATTCAACTCATCCACTATAGCAAGACCGTCACCACCGATCCCCAGGTTAACATCGGTGATTACCATTGCAAGGTCTTCATTTCGAATGATCTCATCGGCCCGCGATTCTTTATCAGTAGAAACGATTTTTATATTTTCAGTATCAACCAGAAGAGAAAGGAATTCTTCAACAACACACCGGATTGCTTCATTGTCTTCCACGACAAGAATTGTTTTATCCATAGTTACAACCTTCTTATTCTTATAAACTAAGGAAGAAATAGTATAGTGAAGAAGCCCCCCAGCGTCTCTACATATTTAATAATATACCCTGAATATTGAGAGAATTCATAAATATTTACCTGAATTATACACTTTTCGTAACTCTTATAGTATTAATACTGCAGCCCCGGTCAAAGTACCCTTTCGCAAGCTCTCCAATGCACTATTCGCCTCCTGCAGTGGGAATGTTATGACCTCCGTTTTTATAGGGACTTGCGGAGCAATACGCATCAATTCATCACCATCTTTCCGTTCAAGATTCGCGACCGAACGGATCACCCGTTCTTCCCATAATAATTTATAGGGAAATGATGGTATATCACTCATATGTATACCGGCGCATACTATTATACCACCCTTGCACGTTGCTTTCAAGGCTGCAATGACCAATGCGCCAACCGGTGCAAAAATAATCGCAGCATCAAGCTCCTGCGGCGGCAGTGCCGTTGAATCACCGGCCCAGTCAGCACCAAGACCCCGGGCAAATTCCTGCGCTTCCGTATCGCCCGGCCGGGTAAATGCATACACTTTCAATCCCTGATGAACCGCAACCTGCGCGATAATATGCGCAGCCGCACCAAACCCATAGATGCCAAGATTCTTTACCCCCTCACCTATCATGACATACGAGCGATAGCCGATAAACCCCGCACATAACAGCGGCGCAGCTTCCGCGTCGGTATATATATCAGGCACTTTAAACAAATAGTGCTGATGCGCTACCGTATATTCCGCAAAACCGCCATTAATCGTATACCCTGTAAACAGCGGCTCATCACACAGGTTCTCTTTTCCGCTCTGACAGAAGCGGCAGCCGCCACAGGTGTATCCCAGCCACGGGACTCCGATTCTATCCCCTGCACTGCAAAGCGTCACCTGCTCACCAGTCTGTACTACAGTTCCGACAATCTCATGCCCCAATACCAACGGTAATTTCGGCTCGGTTAAATCGCTGTCCGCTATATGGAGATCTGTCCGGCAGACTCCGCAGGCATGTACCTTTATCAGCACCTGATCCGGTCCGGGTTGAGGAACCGGCAGCTCTTTATATACGAGCGGCTCTCCTTGCGATTCAAGGAGCATGGCATGCATTGTTTTGGGGATATTCATGGGTTAGAGCCTTTCTGAACGTTAAGCTCAGCAGTTTAAATGCTGCAGCGATAAGTTATAACCTATATGTAAACCTGGATTAAAATCCAGGCCACACGACTTTTATATTGTTTTCGCAAATGTTAGGGCCACCTGTCATTCCTGTCATTTCATAATTGTCAGCTTGCTGCTTACGATACCGTTCTTTTGTGTTTCAAGCCTGCAGAAATAGATTCCTGACACAACATCACTGTTTTTTAATTCAATACAGTGCTTCCCGCTGTTTCGGTGCTCGTTCAGAAGTTTAGCGATAATTCGACCTTTTGTATCATACAGGTTCAGTCCTACCTGTTGTCCGGCCGGGAGAGTAAATGCAACGATTGTAGCGGTATGTAAGGAATTGGGGTAATTAACAAGCGATACTTCATTGTGCTGTTTCGGAACACTGGTATGTACATTCGAGATTGTCAGCGCTTTAAGTACCTCTCTTATAGAGACCACCGCCGCCTGTTTTGCCTGGGTTAATGTAATAGTCGAGTCTCCGACATGGATAAATCCCGCAGCCTGACAATGGTATGGATCGTTTGCAGAATCGTGTATTGCTTTATACCACATACCAAGGTAGGCTATATATTCGCAGAGAAACTGCTTCAGGCAGCTGTCCCAGTCGATTATCGCCGTAACATCCGTCTGGCTGTTTACCGCGTCAGCGATCTTCTGCACCGGGAGCGTCGAGTGCCGCATATAGTTGATATCTACTGTGCTGTCAGGAGGATTGGGAGTCGGGTAAAGAGGGTATTCAGAATCCATCTGCCAGCTTAACAGATTACGGGCGTTACATTCAATTTCCCATTGTATTATAGGCGCCGCGCCGAAGCTTATTATTGCAGTCGGGTGAAGGGAATCGGTGATGTGCCGGAAATCTTCCCAGGTATCCTGATAATCTACTTCAAA
>CBDVBE010000532.1:0-3514 GCA_965372145.1 uncultured bacterium
TGAATGTGAGTATATGCGTGAAGAAAACTGGCTTTTCGAAGCTATCACCGAGACCTATATTCCACTGCTCTCTATTTTTAATGCATTGGTATCCGACCGCATTCCCTTTCGTATAACCATGTCGCTTACGCCGACACTCTGCACCATGCTTTCTGATCCTCTCCTGCAGAACCGATATATAAATTACCTCTCCAGGCTGATAGAACTCGCTGCAAAGGAGACTGTACGGTTAAAAAAAAATCCTGCTTTCCTTGATACTGCCGCAAGGTACCTTGATAATTTCACAACCTGCCGCTCCCTATTTATTGATCGATACGATTGCAACTTAGTGCAGGCATTCCGTTCATTGCAGGATCAAGGCGTTCTTGAAATAATAACCAGTGCAGCGACTCATGGTTTTCTGCCAAATATGCAGTATAACACGAATGCTGTACGGGCTCAGATTCAGGTAGCCGTTCAATCTCACATACGTTTTTTTAGAAGGCAGCCATCGGGAATCTGGCTCCCGGAATGCGGTTACTATCCGGGTGTGGAAAAATTGTTACACGAAGCGGGTTTACAATACTTCTTCACAGACACACACGGTATTCTCTTCGCCGAACCTCGTCCACAATATGGTGCCTTTGCCTCGGTTTTTTGTAAAGATACCACTGTCGCGGCTTTCGGACGTGATATTGAATCATCAAAATCGGTCTGGAGTTCACAAACAGGCTATCCCGGGGATTTTACATACCGCGATTATTACCGCGATATCGGATTTGATCTGGATCTCGATTACATCCGGCCATATATAGACCCCAATGGACATCGCATCCATACTGGTATAAAATATCACCGGATTACCGGCAAAGACGAGCATAAAGAGCCATATCGATATTACGACGCTCTGGACCGCGCATTTGAACATGCAGGTAACTTTTTATTCAACCGGCAGAAACAGGTCGAATATCTTTGTGCAATCATGGACCGGAAGCCGATAATTATTGCGCCATACGACGCGGAACTTTTCGGGCACTGGTGGTATGAAGGACCATACTGGCTTAATTACCTGATACGAAAGGCAGCGTTTGAACAGGATACGATAAGCCTTGTCACCGCATCCGATTACCTTGCAGAATATCCGACTAATCAAGTGTGTGAACCTGCCCAGTCAAGCTGGGGACAGAACGGATATTCTGAAGTCTGGCTTGAATCAAGCAATGACTGGATCTATCGTCATCTGCATATGATCGAAGAGTACATGGTTGAATGCGCTCAAAAACACCTCCACGCAAAGGGATTAGCCAGACGCACATTAAACCAGATGGCACGGGAGCTTCTCCTTGCCCAATCAAGCGACTGGGCATTTATCATGAAAACCGATACTATGGTTGAATATGCAGAAAGGCGCATACGTGAACATATCGCAAATTTCCTGCATCTTTATAATGATCATATGACAGGCAACATAAATAAAAGTTTTATTTCACTTTTAGAACTGCATAATAATATTTTTCCTGATATAGACTATAAGGTATATTGTTAAGTAGTACTCCCCCCCAATCCCTAACCATATTCTGGAGGTATAAAAATGTTACTGAGCGAAAAAACGTTTATACATTCCATCATTTTTTGTCTATTAATTTTCATACCGATTTCATCGTTCGCAGAAGAAAGAGCCGGAGAACTCGACATCTTTTTGCTAGCCGGCTATGGAATACCAATCGGTGGGCATTTTCTCGATTCAAGTAAAGAAGCTGAGGATAATTATCTTAACTATGGACACGGATTAAAAATTAATGCCGGTGTTAATTACAACTTTACAAACTACCTTGGTATGCGGGTGGGTTTTAATTATACCGCAGGGCTCCCCTCGATTAAAATTGACTATGACGAACCACTATCTGAACATACTGAAACATTTAAACGCAATTTGTTTGGAATAAAAGTAATGCTCATACCTCGTTTTGAAGCTTTCGATCTTTTTGATATGTACGCAGGAATTGGTATAGGCATGTTTTTTACCGTTTTAAAAATTGAAAGCTCTGATAAAACAAATCGCCATTACGAGGGAGAAATAAGAACAAACCCGGCATTATCGTTCAACAGTTTAATAGGTGCGGATTTTGCTCTTAATGATAGATTTACACTCTTTGGTGAACTATCATTTGATCTTATGTCTTTTAATACTAAATCAATGAAAGCAACCGATAGTGAGAGCCAAATTGATTTCGTGAAGGATTCCAACACAAGCCAACACCCTATCAAGATTCCCGGTTCAAATTTTGGTATAAGTATCGGAATGCGTATGACAATCCTTCACCTTGAAAAAATACCGGAAGTTTTCTAAATAACCTGTAGAAATAAACTCTAAACTAAGGTACTTCATGTGAAGTACCTTTTTTATATTGTATCCGTGCAAAACGGATTGGCATTTTTATTCCGGTAACTATTGACCAGTGCCGGAAAAAATGTTATAATTTGAAACAAAATAGAATATAGTAGTAGTAGTTAAAACAGGATAATACTATGCTTAAAGAACGAAGAAAAGAGCGCCGTCTTTCAGTAACAGAGCAGTTGTCCGTAAGATTCAACGACGAATTCCTTGAAGGTACCGAATGTAGTGACATTAGTTTGGGCGGTATGTGCATCGTTGTTGATGATCCTATTAAAAAAAATATTAAATATGGAACAGTAATGCTCGTCCGGAAGTACGATAAAGAGACCATTTTTTTTGAATCAAAATTCGTCCGGCTTTGGGATAACCTTGTGTACATAGATCGTAAAGATACGCGGTTGGGCGTTAAGTTTGTTGATCTTGACTCAAAGAATTTCACCAGCCTCGATAGAATACTTTATCTCCAGACTCACCAAAGTAAAAAGAGATAATGGCACGCGCACTTCCCCGTTAACCCATTGAAAAGACTGTAAATAAGATAATAAAAAGGAAGATGAATTTAGGCTTATATTACAAAGTGTTTTAAAAATTCGTAAGATTTTTAATTAATTTAAAAGTGAATCATGTATTCGCCAGTACTAAATGAAAAATAAATAACTTTAAATGTCGCCATAAGGTTTCTTCCAATAATAACATTGTGATTAGGAAGGTCTTGTGGAAGCTCAGTCAATCCAATAGCTGGGATAATATTTATTGTTCTACCACTTAAGAGAAATCCAAGTGATGCATTTCTAATTCTACATCTAGTTATATTATTAGAAGCATCAACAGAATCTGTATAGCCCGCTGTTGGGAGGTTTAATCGATTGGCGAGAGAGGGATTTATACAACACCCCGAAGCACCAGTATCTAATAGGCCATTAGTTTGGTGTACTTCTGTTGATATTGTTGTTGATTCTTGAGGTTGTGGAGCGGTGACAGGAAGGCCAATTACAATTTGAATAACAGGGCCTCTGTTAATAATTACTCTTGGACTATCTGTAAATGGTTCTATCGGCATTGTAGTTCATAAATAAAGTGTGTGATTTCAGTTTCATCAACTATCTGTTGAATGATAAAATTTTCATCCGTAAATTC
>CBDVBE010000533.1:0-3470 GCA_965372145.1 uncultured bacterium
CAATAGAATAAATGTTCATTGTTTTTATACAAACTAGTGTTAATGCAATATTATTGGTCAAAATAAACTGGTTCCATCTTGTTGCATCAGTAAAACTACTTTTATTACAGGCTGCAATACCAATATCGAGTGGAGTATCCAATCCATATTTCTGCTGCAGTTTTTTAAGGGGAGATAGTTTCTTTGGCGGTTTTTTAACAGGTTGTGCAGGTTTCGTATAGCTCTTCTGTGGTCTCTCTTTAACGGGTTGTTTTTTAACCGCCGGTTTTTCCCGTTCCGGTTTCCTCTCCGGTATTGTCTGGACTACTTTTTGTATCGTATCTGGTCGCGTTTTCTGTACCGGTGGTGTCTTCGAAACCTGTTCGGTTGTTTGAACATGCTCTTTGACGGTTGCAGCCTTTTCCGGTTTTTCACCAGTGAAAAGAGTAACCAGAAGCACGATAACACCAATGAGTACCGCTATCCCTCCGATAACAGAGAATAATTTTACCGGTACCTTTTTCCGGGCTTTATTAACAACAGTATAATTCTCGGGTCCCTGGATATAACTCTGCAGGACTTCACGGGGAGCATCAGCAGTAATTGAATTATGGGCCTTGTCGAGATCTGTATGCAGATCATCGGCATCGAAATAACGTTCGCTTCTATCGATTTGAAGGCATTTTTCTGTGATTTTAGCGAGAAATGGATTGGTTTGAAAATCCAGGTCACTGAACTTGCGGTAAGCGTTTGTTGCCTTCATTTTCATCAGGTTGGTAATAGTTCCCTGCGGAAACGTTTTTGCCCCGGTAAGTGATTCATAGAGGATCGCGCCGAACGAATATATATCACTGCGTTTGTCGATTTCGACACCGTCAAGCTGCTCCGGCGAGAGGTACTGCAGGGTGCCGACAATATGGCCGTCCATGGTATGCAGGCCCGCTTCAGTCGGCCGTGCGATCCCGAAGTCCATAAGCTTCAGATCACCCTGCGTCGATAGTATGATATTCGCAGGTTTGAGATCACGATGGATAATACCTTTATAATTTTTCCCATAGAGTAGAAATTCCTGACTGTGGGCATACGTGAGTGCTTTTGCGATCTGAATGCCGATAGCGCTGCATACGCTGTCAGGAAGGCGCCCGTATTTGCCGATGAGAACATCTAAAGCGACGCCCTCAATAAGTTCCATTTCCAGGTAGGGAAGTCCCTGCCATTCACCGACATTATAAATTTCAACGATATTGGGATGGTGAAGCTTGGCGGTAATTTTTGCTTCAGTCTCAAAGCGGTTTGCCAATTCATTCTGCTGGCCGCTTGGCAGAAGAACTTTTACCGCACGGAACACCTCAAGCTTTTCGTTCCAGATTCTATATACTTTCGCCATTCCACCGATGCCGAGAACACCGACAATAGTACCGGAACCGATTTGAATGGGGGTCTTGCCGTCAGGCAACTGTGTTTGCTGGTAGGGATTTTGAGCACCGGCAGGACTCCCTCCTGTTTGCTGCCTGGCAGCCCGCTGAAATTGAGACGGATCAGCGTAGGCACTCTCGTCTATAGTTTTATCCAGGTTGTCGTTAGGTTGATTCGGATTGTTTTGCGGTGGTATATTTGTTCCGTCCATAATAGGTTATTTAGTACTGCTCGAATTTTTAAGATACCGCCCTTCGACTGAGAGCATACCACACTGTGGTGCAATTGATGTTATTCAAAGCAGATTCTGTTTAGAAAAATGCAATAATTTCAAACCCGATAACACACAGTGTACCGCCGATAACGCCTATAGTTCGCCGAACACCTGCCGATTGTGCATCATCTTCAAATTGCTGTATCTCTTTTTCATCGCTGCCTGTTTCTTTTAAATAATTAGCATTAGTTTCATATTCTTTATGTTTACCCTGCTCAATGATCGCCCATACATAACACCCGATTGCACCTGCGCCCAGAAGCAGCCTCACAATAGCCTTTTTATCAAACTTGCTTGTTATTACCAGAGTGTTACTCAGTTCAACCTTTTTGCCCTCTGGAATAGTAATTTCTTCAGTGACAGGCTGATATTTCTTCTTTGGATGTTTTATCTCGATATGGTACTTCCCCGGATTCATAAAATTATTTTCCAGCGGTGTTTTCCCCAGTAAAGTCGCGATGTATACTTCCGCCCCCTCCGGCTCACTTTCAACCTTGAGTGTCCCGAATTTGGCTTTAAGTGTTTTTTCAACGAGTGTTGTCTGGTTTGCCTGAATCAGAATTTCCTCAGTCGTGCTGACCTGCTGTACCGGATCAATAAGTTTTATTATATACCGGCCGGTTTTCAATTTGCGATTCTGGATAGGGGAGTCGCCGAGGTACTTATCACCAAGCCAGACTTCAACACCTTCCGGATCTGTCAGCACCGTTATTGAGCCTTCCTCTACAGCAAGGGATGGCGTAAAAAGTATCCATAAACAGATGAAAAGAGCAGTTTGAATATATTTTATACATTTCATAATACGTTGATTTGGTTAAGGTATTCTGATAAATAATTTAAATGAAATTGAGGCACTCTGGCCTAGTAAATATAGTATATTCCTGTAATATTTTAAATTGTATGAAAAGCATTTATATTTATAGAGTACTAAAATAGTATTATCTACTTGAAATGTACATAATGATATCATTTATCAGGAGGTAGTGGCCTGTGCTTGGAACGAACAAAGTGATCTGGAAAGAAGGTCTTTTCCTTCAGCCACAACATTTTCAGCAGTCTGAGCGGTTTCTGCTCAATACCGTTAACACAAGATTCTCAACATATGATTCCCATTATTACGGCCTTACGGAATTTACTATCAATACGGATGCTGTTGCAAATGGAACTTTTACTGTTTCAACTGCACAGGGAATTATGCCTGACGGCACAACCTTTTCGATACCGAAACAGGATAATGCGCCTGCAGCCCGGCCCTTCGAAGATCATTTTACGCATGATCAGCAGAGCCTTGATGTTTATTTTGCCCTGCCTATGGTAGCTGAGAATAAAGCAAACGTAGCTGATGCCCAGGAAGCACGAAATGCGGTGCGGTATAAAAATCGTATTGTATCCGCTTCTGATGAGGTATTCGGAAAACAGCAGAAAGATATCGAAGTCGGTGATTTTAATTTTGAGATTCTCTTCGGTGACGAGTCGCGTGACAATTATTCGGCGATACAGATTGCCCGTCTTGTGCGCAGCAGCAGCGGGCAGATAGCGATCGATGAAACATTCATTCCGCCACTATTGTATATCGGTGCATCGCATGTATTGATGAATAAGATTCGTGCGTTACTTGAACTTCTCCTTGCAAAAAATGCCGCACTTTCGCAGGGAAGGAAGCAGTTGCAGGGAGGTTTTGCGGAATTCGGTGACACTAAACAGACAATGTTTGGGCTTCTCCATACGATTAATACTTATACACCGCTGTTAAATCACCACCATTTTATTCCAACAATACATCCCTCTGACCTTTTTACGC
>CBDVBE010000534.1:0-3465 GCA_965372145.1 uncultured bacterium
AATTATTGGTGATTAAATATGGCCTTATAAAAACAATACCTGTTTGGTATAATGTGATTTAATTTACTATTAAAATACAACCACCTTATTGTACCCCTCTCTGGTAGGAGAGGCTGCAGAGCGCAAGCTCAAGCTTTGCAGGGGGGTGAGGTTATAAAAATTCAATTCCATACTAACAATCGCTCAATTTAGGTTGTAAATAAAGAAGCCCTGCCTGAAAAGACGGGGCTTCTTTAGTAGTATCATCTAAACTTAGAGTCTATTTAACCAGCTGCATCCCGTTGGTTATAACCTGATCATCGACCTTGAGTTGATACAGGTACATGCCGGATGCAACGGGCGTGCCGCTCTGATTGGTAGTATTCCAGATAATAGTTTTATTCCCTGCATTCATTCTCCGGTTATTACCCAGGGAATTAATACAATTTCCTTTCAGGTCAAAAATATTCACGGATACCTTCGCCGGTTGGGAAAGGGTAAAGAATATGGCTGCATTAGTATTGCCATGTATACGGTGGGAAACATTTCCCACTATTCCCTTTAATGAAATGATATCGAATGGGCCGGATATTGCCGTGCCGTAAGTGTATGCGTACCGCTCTGCATTCAGCCAGGCGTTAGCCAGCCATTGCTGAATAATCTCTTCAGTCAGCTGATTGCTGCTGTTATAGGAGGCTGTTCCTTGAACGCTGTTCATCCATGATCCGAGAATCGATATTTCATATAACATCGTTATAACCAGATTGTTTTGATTATAGGTATAGGTGTATCGAAAATAATTATCCCAGCTCTGCGTCAGGAAATAAATCTGATACGTTACTGTTGTCAGGTTACCATTCGGATCCCATTCATAAAGCATCTGGTCATAATCTTCCCATGCCGAAGTAGTGGTATTCCATGCCTGAAGAAGATCTTTTATTGTTGAGTCATTCGCATCATACGAATAGACATAACGCATATAATTTACCCAGGCACCGCCCGTATATTCCTGATACACCTCTTCAGTAACGTTCCCTCCGGAATAGATTATTTTGACTTTCAGAGAAGGCGCCCAGGCTCCTGCTGCCCACGCTTCGAGAAGTACCTGGTTGAGTGTCGTATCTGTATTATAATCATATCGTATGCGGGTGTCATTAACAAGATTGTGCGGTGGTGTGGTAAGGTCTACCACTTGAAAACTGTCCTGGCTGATGGTACCGTCAGTATTGTATGCGGTTGTTATAATAGATGAATCCTTTAATCCTGAGGTGGGAAACAGGGAATCAAGTCCCTGATAGAAAAAATTGTCCTGTTTATAATACCCAACCAGATTTTGCTGATCGAAAGTAAGCATCAGTTTATCATAATCATCAAATGCTGAAAGTGAAGCAACCCATAATTTTGATGCCATTTCTATAGGTAACCCGTCTGGATTATAGGTATACGTTTGTGTCAGTGTGTCAAGCCAGGTGTCCTGTGGTGTCCAGACCTGCAATTTATATAACGTAGGATCATTAGCCTGGTTAAAGGTGACAACTTCATTAACAAAATTTAGCCATGCACCAGCCGTAGTATCCCATATCTGGGTCAGTGTTCCCGAAGGATCGTCCTGCAGCTTCCTGAGCTTTTCAAGTACGGCAGCCTTCCGGGGTGTGAGTGATATCGGTTTGGTACGTATTGGCCTTTCGGACATGATGTTTTTATACGAAGTTTGAGCTGCATACGACAATGTTGTTACTGTCACGAGTATGAGGGCTAACCAGAAAGAAGTGCGTTTGTCAGCCATAATAATCTCCTTGAAAAGGTTAGTGGCGTTACAAGTACCCTATATTATGTTAAGATAGTTTCTGCTCTGCTGTTTTTCCGATTTTTTTAGGATATTTTATTGAAAAATAGTAAACGGAATAATGGTTTAAGTACATATGGAAATGATTTTGATGCAATGATTAAAACCTGCTAACTCTCCAGAATTCAAAGTTTTAATAAGAAATAAATCAGACAAGACACTTTAAGATTTAAGTTATAAAGGTAATAAAAAACAGGACCACTATTAATATGTTTATTCTTAATGACTTGGAGCCTTCGTGGCAGAATTAATGCAGTTTATAACTTTTTCAATACATTTTGAAAGATAGTAACCGCCTTATCAATATCCTTTTTCGTAACAGTAAGCGGGGGCATAAACCGTACTGTATTGTATCCTGCCTTAATAACCAGCAATCCTTTATCACGGCATGCTGAAATTATTGGTGCCGGATCGTCTTTGAAACGGACGCCGATCATGAGGCCGATACCGAGGACTTCGGTAACAGATTCATTTTCAACAGTTATTAATACGAGTTTTTCTTTCAGATATGCACCATTGATCTGTATCTGTTTCAGGAAGGATTTCCTTGAAACCATATTGAGGACAACGGTTCCCAGCGCACAGGCCAGGGGATTGCCACCGAATGTGGAACCATGGTCACCGGGTTTCATCACGTTGGCGATCTTGTTTTTGCATACAACCGCGCCAAGCGGCAGGCCGCCGCCAATCGGTTTTGCTACGGTCATGATATCAGGGATGACATTGACCTGTTCATAATGCCACAGTGTACCGGTTCGGCCAACACCGCATTGTACTTCATCAAATACCAGGGCGATGCTGTTTTTTGTGGCATAGCGCCGAAGGAAGGACAAGAAACGCCTTGATGCAGCATTGATACCACTCTCTCCCTGGACCGGTTCAACGAAAATAGCGGCGAAAGCATGTTTTTTAAGGATAGTTTCTGTTTTTTCAATAGTATTAAATGGGGCATAGTAAAATCCCGACATGATCGGCTTGAAGTCAGCATGGAATTTCGGCTGCGCAGTTGCACTCAATCCGCCATAGGTGCGGCCATGAAATCCATCGGAAAAAGAGAGGATATTATATTTTTTCGGATCTTTTTTCCGCGCCCATTTACGGGCAAATTTGATTGCCGCCTCATTTGCTTCAGTACCTGAATTGCACAGGAATACCCTGTCACCGAAACTGTGTTCAATCAGTAATTTCGCAAAATCGATTTGGGACTGCTGGTTGTAGAGATTCGATGCATGCAGGAGTGCACCGCCCTGTTTCTTTAATGCGGTTACAATCTCAGGATGGCTGTGTCCCAGCGCAGTAACTGCAATGCCGGAGCCGAAGTCGAGGAATTTTTTCCCATCAGCGTCATAGATATACATACCTTTGCCCCGTACCATGGGAGCGCCGTTTTTCGCATAGGTAGGCACAAAGTATTGATCATAGTTTTGTTGTTTGCTCATTTTGTTTTCTTTCTTCTGTTGCCTGAACTCTTATCAATGCAAAATGAAAATTGGTTAATGAAAATTGCAAAATGAAAAATGCAAAATTAACAATGCAAAACGTAAAACCCCAGAACCCAGAACCTCTGAACGTAGTTGGATTTTGAATTTTTTCAATCCCCAATCAACATTCCACAATCCGCAATCAAACAATTTTGGATT
>CBDVBE010000535.1:0-3445 GCA_965372145.1 uncultured bacterium
CTGCCAAGAAATGGCAGAAAATTATTTCTAAGGTACTAAATAGTTATATTCTTTTAAGGATCTAAAAACTGGTTACATATACAATCTTAAGTTCCCTGCTCCACCCTAATTTATCACCGGTGACATAATCCTCGATCTTCTGTAAAAATATATCTTTCGCATCAAATTCGATATAGAATGCCGGCACAATCGCCCACCTGATGCCGATATTGAAAATCCCTTTCAGGGGATTGGCCCAGCTTCCTGAATTGCGGTCCTTCTGATTCAATGCAAGATCGTATTCAAGAGCTATAGCGAGTTCCTCGTTAAATCCTAAATCGATACCGATATAGCCATTCGGCCACTTTACATTATGGATATCCTCCCAGGTGAAATTAATCGCGCCATGTATGCCCAGTTGGAGTTTTCTAAAGAGGAGATAGTTTTTACTTAAGGCACAAAACAGCCCCTGTGATTTATAGATGTATCCCTTATAATTATTGGTTTCAATACCGCCATACCCTTGATGATCATACCCGATTGCGATTCCCGGGACATGGAACGATTCTTCAATGATACGGTATTTTATAAGTGCCCCGGGATAGGGATTGCCCCGCACCTTACCTCTGCCGACAATACCATCACCGCCGTAGCTTACACCGACATTCAATCGATCAGTGATACCGACCGAGATACTCATCATGAGTCCGCAGCCTTCTATATCCGCGTCACCACTGGGATAGATACGAGTCTCAAAATCAAAATGTGCCCGCGGCAGGATGCCGGCAGTATGCGCATCAATAAGACGCCGGGGCTGCAGCATCTCCTTTTCACCTTCCTCAGCGATCTCATCTTCCTGTGCCACACTAAAAGCAGGCACTACTATCACCAGCAGCGTGAAACTTATAAGCAACAGACTGATTTCTTTTATACGATTCACTTACTCTCCTTGCGCTTCTTCAGCTTGCGAAGGTAGTTCTGCCTGCGGATTTCCAGCTTTTTCCGGTCATGCTGCGCATTGGTTATTGAAAAATCGTGCCTACCCGATCCATCCCATTTAGCAACGAAGAACAGCTCTTTTGTTTCCATAGGCGCGATCGCAGCCTTAAGCGCACCTGCTCCCGGCGAACATATCGGCCCGGGCGGCAGTCCCGTATGGATACGCGTGTTATAGGGAGACGGATTTTTGAGTTCTGAGACACGCAGCGGACCTGAAAATTTTTTCAGCGCATATCGTACCGTGGGATCAGCACCCAGGGGCATATTCTTTATTAATCGATTATGAAACACACCGGCTATACGGGTACGTTCTTCAGCAATCGTAGCTTCCTCTTCTACAATTGAAGCAAGGGTAACGATTTCATGCCGGGTATACTGTTTACCGATCCCTGTCTGCTGAATTGCATTATACACCGAAAAAAACTGCCGAACCATTCGGGTAATTATCTCTTCAGCACCGGCATCAGGTGGGAAACGGTAGGTATTGGGAAACAGGTAGCCTTCAAGTGTTGCAACGTCGAGTCCCTGTTGCTTAATAAATGCGGTATCCTTACAGAGTCCGGCAAATTCAGCGGTATCAACCGTGAACACTTCAGTGATACATTCCGCAGTCTGTTCAATGGTACAGCCTTCAGGAACCGTCACACTTTCTTCAATAGGCTCAGCAGTCTTCAGCTTCTCAGCAGCCTTGATAATACCTTCATATTTGTAAAAGGTATATTTTCCCGCCTGCATACTCTTTTCAAGTTTGTTCAATTTCACCCAGAGTAAAAAAACTTTTTTATGAGCGATTACCTCTTTTTCTTTAAGTAACTTGGCTAAAGAGCCAACGGTTGTCCCCGGCTCAACAATGAGCACGACTTCTTCCCCGGGTTCTTCAAGAGGCACAAAAAGGTAGACGCCGACTGCAACGATACTGAGTATCATTAAACATATTACACTGAGTGCTATTAGTAATTTTTTCATCTGAACCATCCGAAAGAGTACAAGAAATGAATAAAAAACATACCCTAAACCAGCAAGACAATAGAGAACACCGGTAAACCAGGTTCTGTATACAATTCTAAAGGGATTCAAAATTATCTATATCTCACCGGATATATCACTATTAGTAACGAATATTCCTTATTAATGATTACACTATTTACTTTCAAAATATTTAGATTCGAAGGTTTTGGCAAGAATGAAATGTGGGAAAGAGTGCAATATATTGTATTTATATATAGGAGGGAACGCAATATGTATGTTGTATTTATTAGTGGTAACTGTTCAATCATATAATTAGTGTCTTTCCGGAAACGTCATTGTCACTTCCGTTCTGAAGCTTATGGAATTCCAGTCACAGCAAAAAACGCTGTGACTGATTCTATTGTGTCTCTTGTGCTTTCCCGCATGTTTTTTAGCGGGCGAAGTGCTCCGCAGGGGTGAATCCATGCCTTAAAATATCAAAAAAAGCTGGATTGTCATTTCATTCTGAACATTAAGGTTGTTCAATCCCGATTAAAAACATCGGGATTGTTTCTATTGTAGTTTTTGTAGTTTCCGGCCAAAAGAATGCCGGAATGACTTTAAAAAACCTAATTTTCGGCCAGACACTAATTACTTAATCTTTCTGTAAGGCCGTCTTCTCAAATTCGAATCGCAGGGTCCCCTTATCACCCATGACTATCCGGGCACTATACTTCTTGCCGTTTTTTCTGCTGATAAATCCTTTTATTATATCCGTTCTTTTTTCAGTCAACAGCGTTTTGATCTGCTCTTCGGTCAGCTTTTTACCACCGAAATAATTCCATAGCACATAGCTGCAATCGTTTTCATTACTGCACTTGTACCCTCTCTCAAAACGCAGGATTTTCCCTTTGCATAGCGGGCATTGAAGATCGGTTTCATCAGCTAAGCGGATTTTTATTTTCCATTCATCGGTTATATAGAGTCGGGCGGCAAATGTCTGGCTATATCCCCTTTTGTGAAAACCATGAATAACACCGGTCTCTTTTTCGGTTATCAGTTCTTTAACGATTCCCTCACTCAGCACCCTCTGCCTTATTTCCCTTGGAATCCAGAAGGTACAATTCCTGTTTGAACAGGTATATCCCTGCCTGAAAGGTTTGAGGGAATTATTGCATTTCGGGCAAATCAGGTCAGTATCTTTTCTCACTATTGATCTCTCCTCCTTTTAAAATAATCGATTCTGCTTTCTATACAAGGAGATTTGTCAGTGGGAAAAAATAAACTAATCGCTATTCCACTTTTTACCGGCAAAACAGGCGGATAAAAAAAATATCGATTTTTTATTTTTTTTTAACACTTTTATGTTTACTGATATATTTTAATAACATAGGACTTTATTGGAGAGGGAGATCTAATCTACCCAAAATCAGTTAGTTATATTATTTTTTTTGTTTACCGAGATTTAGAATAAATAATAATTTAGAGACTTAGTTTAATCTATATACGGCTTTTGTAC
>CBDVBE010000536.1:0-3425 GCA_965372145.1 uncultured bacterium
ATGCTTATAATGCTAAAATGGAATGGGGAATTGCCTATACTTTATTAACAATGCCGATTATTACTTTTGCGAAGATTTGAACACCTGGTGAGAATCTGCGTGTACCCAGCCGGGATACCGTTTTTCTATCAGAAACCCGGGCAAAGCTTCCTTTACACGTTATAACTTCAAATCCTATTTTATTTCCCTAAACTAATCCCGACAAACGGTATATTTTCCCACTCGATATCTTTCCACTTGGCCCAGTTCTTATCTTCATACGGCTTATAAAAGTGTTTTTCCAGCCTGAAACCAATTTCGAAATGAAAACGCCGGTATTTAAAACCGGGGGTTACTGAAAACCCGAACGTTTTCCGGTTATTCTTAGATTTTACCTTGTCGCCTGAGTCAATTGAAGTATAATTTGCCCCGAAAAAATATCTGAATTTAAATGCGCCGGTGAGATAAAACTTCTCCACCAGGAAAGTAACCTGCGGCTTTACATTAAAGCCGACCATCAGGGCGTTTGAATATATCTCAGGCGCCTCGGTTTCATCACTATATTTAACTCTGGTTTTTCTGTATCGTAAACCGAAAGAAACACCCCCGCTTAATCCGGGAACAAAACCGTGTACATTATAACTGATCATAGGATGAACATCCACCTGCAGGCCGGCGTCATTGTATTTTCTGTAGTCAACTCTTGGCGGCAGATCCCGGTATTTAAACCACCGGTCGCTCAATTCAAAAACCGCGCCCATAGAGAAGAATAAATTATTGCGATCAATCAACGGTATATACGGGTCAACTTCCAGGAGCACCCGGTAACTGTCATATCGATTTTCTTTTTCGCCATAGCTGCTTAAAAAACCCATTCCCAGATCAATATCAACATCAGCCCGCCTCATGGCATATGAACCGGTGCACACAACCCACGCTATGATGAACACTATTTTTTTATACATACGCGAGGCCTTGAAATAATCCTTTCATCTATTTTCTGAAAAGAACGAGCCCTCCCTCACGGTCGGGTCTCTTATTTTTTGTGATTTATTAAAATCATTTAAAATATTTCTCCAGCATGGACGCCGCTGTTGTTGCGACAAACGGATCGCGGAAACCCTTTTCCCTAGCTTCTGTCAGGGGTTCGATTGCGCGGTCATCACCCGACTCACCCAGCGCCTGTGCCGCATTGATCCGCGTTTTCATGCTGCCGCCATGTTCCAGATCAAGGATGTATACTGCTACCATATCAACCTTCAACCCGGCAGCCTCTCTGATCCGTACCCCATTCCAGCGAAGCCAGTACCGGGTGTTTGCAACCCATCCGTTAACAACCGGATCATCAGCCGCGGCAAGGGTCACTGCAACCAGGTCGACCAACACCTGTCGCGCTTTACCCTTTTTCAGCTCGGGCTCCAGGTCGCTGAGAATCGCGCCGCGATTTTTCCGGATAACCGTTTTCCCGTGCCGCTGTTTGAGAGCCTGGTTAAATGCAGCTGCAGCACTGTCATGCTCTCCCTGCCTGATCGCTATCCTGCCCGAAAACATGCTGCCGAATGCTGCCGTTGACTTTGCACCGGTTAACTCTTCCGCGATCGGCATAGCCTGTGCAAACTTTTGTTCCCGTATAAGGCGCCCACACTCGGCAATACGTTCCTTTGCATGTGCAGTAACCCTCCGGACACTCTGTTTTTTATCGGGCTGCAGGGCAGAGGTTTCCCTGCCAGCATTTTTTATCATGCGCACCATTACCGCTAAACCCAGAGATACTATCGTTACCAGACAGAGGGCTATGCATGTATTTACGATGATCTTCTTCTTCTGCAAAGGAAAAGGAAGCCGGTGTACTGCCAGTAATGTTCTTTGCGTTATTGACGAACAGACTGCACCCGCCAGCGCTTTCCCCTTTGCAATCACCTTTCCCGGCGCCCTGCCCTCCCGGGAAAGCCCGGTCCGGGTAGTGTCTTTTGAAAGTCTTTTTACGGTAATAGCCCGTGTGATTTTTTTATAATTACTGAATACCGTTTCCCGCAGTTTCCGCACCTGACTGGTGGAAGGGAGCACTCTTTGTAAATAAGGCGGGATGTTCCCGGTCCCCGTCACACCTGATTTCTTAACTGAATAGGAATAGGAGCCCTCCACTGTGTTCAGGGCTTTAATGAATTCCGCAGCAGTTTTGAATCTTGTTTCACGGTCCGATGCAATGCTGCGGGTAATGGCCGTTTCCAGTGCCGGCGGTATATCTGTCACCAGTTGTTGTATCGGTTTACGGCCGCCGTTTATTGTCGCATACAGCGTGTTTATAACGGTGTCCCGCAAAAAAGGGTGCTTTCCCGAAACCATCATATACAATACCACCCCCAGGGAGAACAGGTCCGACCGCCCGTCAAGCGCCTCGCCCTTTATCTGCTCGGGTGACATGTACCCCGGTGAACCGATGATCTTTCCCTCCTGGGTCAACGCTGTGAACGGTGCCTTGACAATGCCGAAATCAGCAAGCTTCGCGATTTTTGTCACGGAATCGATCAGGATATTCGCCGGTTTTATATCACGGTGAATTATGGCATGGGTGTGCGCCTGCTGCAACGCAGAAGCTATATCGAGTGCGATAGACACCGCTTTATTTATTTTGAGACTTTTCTCACGGGTAAGAATATCGGTAAGGCTCTCTCCCTGCACATACTCAAAGGCTATCCACGGCATGCCGTTTTCCTCTCCGGCATCATGCACCGTGACTATCGAAGGGTGGTTAAGCTTGGCGGAAAGACGGGCTTCAATGATAAACCGTTTTAAATATTCTTTACGGGTCTTGTCCTCAAGCTGTTTTTCAACCGCAATCACTTTCACCGCAACCCTGCGCTGCAGCACCGGATCCTCAGCAAGATATACCCGTCCCATGGAACCCTCACCAAGCACCTTCAACGCTTTGTACCTGCCGAAGGTCACTGCTGATGCATCGGTATTGTTATCACGAGTTGCGGCCATTGTGGTGATCCCGGAAAAAACATATTCTTTGGTTCATGTGGCAGAAAATTGTTTCAGTAAAATATAAGTGATTATTTCCGGCAGGAATGTAAAAGACAATCAGGAAAAGAAATTCAGGAATTTAACAAACGAATAATGAATACTTGCTATCCCGGCAAACATGAGAAAAATAAACAGGCTTCCCAGGAAGATGAGAGCCCGCCCCCTGAACCGCGCTTTGTCCCCTTTGACAATCACGGTATCACGAATCACCTTCATCCCCGGGTAGGGGAACGCGCCGTGCTTTAACACTCTTCTGCCAAGGACAATCAGGTATACCGCGGCAGGGGCGAAACAGCAGAGAAGAGCGATAAGAAGAACCTCCATGGTGTATTGTGCGATCCTGAAATCCAGGTTCATGATGTAATCGATCAGGCGGGGTACTCCTAGGCTGAATCCAGGACTACCAGCCGCTATAC
>CBDVBE010000537.1:0-3378 GCA_965372145.1 uncultured bacterium
TTCATACTTTTGTGCTTAGTACAAACATATAATTAATATTTTCATGTTTTTCCCAATTTCAAATTTCTAATTTCCAATTTCAAGCCGTGAACGACTAAAAGATAGAGAACGTCACCTTTCTTTGTCAAAGGAATAATGATTACTAATAAGTATCTTCTGATGTTATTTAATTATCTTACAAATCCTTCTGCCCCTTAATCCTTTGAAACCACGAGCGTCTGGTGAGAAAGACCAGAGTATTCCAACAACCTTTCCTTTCAAGGCGGAAGAAACTATAGGTCCCCAAAAACGTGAATCGAACCCTCCATACCAGTTATCGGAAAGCAGAAAGTAAAACTTTTTCTTAATAATATATCGATCTACAAGTAACTCGTCTTCCAGGATGGAAAATGTCAGCAGTACAGAGTGCTCATCGTGTGCTGAGATAAGATATGCTTTCAATCTGTCCCAGAAGAACCAGTCTGTAAAAAGCGAATCAGGTATAGCACTGAATTCACCTGAAAATAATAGAAAGTCCTTTATAAAATAATCGTTGGAGATAGAATCGCCTAAAAGGAGGGTTGGCTTGAGTGAGTAACGATTTTTAGGGTTTTCCTGCTTTATCATTGAATAGAGAAAGATAATATCACGGGTGCTTAATGAATCAGGAATAATCGTATCGCCTTTTTCAGGTATCCGGAATAGACCCATATTATCACGGGGTGAATATTCTGCAGGAAGGGTTTCTTCTTCTTCATGCTTTTGTATGAAAGTAAGCTCAGGTCTGTTTGTTATTGAAAAGATACCCTGCTGTACTTTCACCGTATCTCCCGGAATCCCGGCTATTCGCAGAGATCCTGTTTTGCGGGTGAAATGCGGGTAGGTGAAAACCACCGGATCTGTATGACGTATTCTTTTAAACCATTTCAAGGGAGCAACCGTGGATGTCTTGGACAGTATAACACGGTCGCCATTCAGTATGCCGGGTTCCATCTGGTCGGTCCTGATGAGTACCGTATCACACAGCGCGTATTTTATAATGAAGCCGATCAGGAGTATCAGTGAAAATTGTTTAATAACACGATAGATGATTACCCGCAAATCAATATGGTTCCGTGTATGGTGTTCACTATACATACGTGATTACTCCCTGGTAAGCACTGCCAGGAATGCTTCCTGTGGAATTTCAATATTCCCGACCTGTTTCATCCTCTTTTTACCATCTTTTTGTCTTTCCAGAAGTTTTCTTTTCCGTGTAATATCACCGCCATAACATTTTGCCGTAACATCCTTGCGAAATGCCTTCACCGATGTACGCGCAATAATCCGGTTGCCGATTGCCGCCTGAATAGCAACCGCATACATTTGACGGGGGATCAGGTTCTTCAGGCGTCTGGTTATTGACTGGCCGTACGCATAAGCATGATCCTTGTGAATAATTGCTGAAAACGCATCAACAGGTGAGCCGTTAATAAGGACATCAAGTTTAATAAGGTCGTCTTTCTGATAGCGCTCGAATTCATAATCCATAGACGCATACCCTCGCGAACAGCTTTTTAACTTATCAAAGAAATCTATAATCAGTTCGGCAAGCGGGATCCGGTAATACAGACAGACGCGTGTTGTCTCAAGATATTCCATCGTTCCCATCTGCCCCCTTTTTTCATCACACAGCTTCATAATGACACCGACAAATTCAGTCGGCGTGATAATCTGAACTTTAGCAACAGGCTCGCTGATTGAATCGATCTCCTGCGGCGAAGGAAGTTTACTGGGATTTTCAATAAAACACTCTTCCCCGCCAGACAGGGTTAGTTTAAATTTAACATTTGGAATCGTCGTAATGATATTGACACCGTATTCTCTAAAGAGACGTTCCTGCACAATCTCCATGTGTAATAATCCCAGAAATCCTGCGCGGAAACCAAAGCCGAGTGCCTCGGATGTTTCCGGAATATAACTGATTGACGAATCATTGAGTCTTAGTCTCTCCAGGGCGGTTCGCAGGTTCTCATATTCTGCTTTGTCAACAGGATACAATCCGCTGAAAACCATTGGTTTAACTTCCTGGTAACCGGCGATTGGTTTCTCAGCAGGATTTCTTTTCATCGTAATGGTATCACCGATTTGTATATCCGAAATAGTTTTAATATTCGCAATGACATAGCCAACATGCCCGGCCTGCAGTTTCTGCTGTGGAATGCGTTCCAGCTCGAAATGACCGACTTCAGCGACCTCATGTTCATTGTGTGTTGAAAAGAAGGAAATGATATCACCTTTTTTAAGTGTGCCCTCGAAAACACGAAGGTAGGCTATGGCGCCTCTGAATGGATCGAACAGGGAATCAAATACCAGTGCTTTAAGCGGATGTGAAGCTTCACCGGCAGGCGGCGGGACTTCCCGTATAACTTTCTCAAGAAGGTCCTTGATCCCTACACCGGTTTTTGCGCTGCAGGTGAGAATCTCTGAAGACTCAATACCGAGGAGATCCGCTATCTGTTTGCCAACTTCCTCTACTCGAGCCGAGGGAAGATCAATCTTGTTCAGTACCGGTACAATTACCAGGTCATTTTCCAGTGCAAGATAGATGTTACTCAAGGTCTGTGCTTCAATACCCTGCGTGGCATCGACAACAAGAATCGCACCTTCGCAGGCTGCAAGGGAACGGGAGACTTCATAGGAAAAATCAACATGTCCCGGTGTGTCAATAAGATGTAACGAGTAATTGTGCCCGTCTTCTGCAGTATACCGCATCAGTATCGGATGTGATTTTATAGTTATCCCGCGTTCGCGTTCCAGGTCCATATTGTCAAGGACCTGCTCCTTCATCTTATTCATGCTTATCGTAGCGGTTAATTCCAGAAAACGATCGGCAAGCGTTGATTTTCCATGATCGATATGAGCAATAATACAGAAATTTCGGATATGTTTTCGAGTTTGCACAATAGTACCTGATTCGGTTGTTGCATGTGTTACGAGAAATCGAGAATTTTTAATTTTATAACACCGCCGGGTGTTTCAACTTCTACAATGTCATCTGTTTTTTTTCCCAGTAAACTTTTCCCAATCGGTGATAACGTAGATATTTTACCCTGTGCCGGATCTGCTTCAGCAGCACCCACCAGTATGAATTCCTCCTCCATGTCGTCTTCCAGGTCAAGGGTCTTTACACAACTGCCAAAAATAATAACATCAGATTGTGATGTGTCAATGGCCATTATCCGGCTTCCGGTAATGTTATCAAGAAGATACTTTATCCGTTTATGGATAAATTTCTGATGCTCAAGTGCGGCATGATATTCAGCATTTTCTATAAGATCACCGTGTGACATTGCTTCCCCTATTCTCCTGCTTGCATCGGGAAGCATTATTTCAACTAAAAGATTGTACTCTACAATC
>CBDVBE010000538.1:0-3342 GCA_965372145.1 uncultured bacterium
TGGCACTTGAGAATGTTCTTGGCAGAGAAAAATCAAACGTGGTAACCAATCTCTCAACATCCATGCTCATCGATGAAATAGCCGGTGGACATGGCGTTTCCGTCATAAGAACTAAAATCGGAGAAGCGAATGTTGTAGAAGGAATGAATGCCCATAGGGCTGCTATCGGCGGTGAAGGAAACGGCGGGGTGATTTATCCTGCCGTATCAACAGTTCGCGACGGCATGGTAGGTATGGCGCTCATTCTTGAGCTTATGGCTAAAACCGGCAAACGCCTCACTGAACTCACCTCCCGCTGGCCGACATACCCCATTGTAAAGGAAAAAATAACGCTTGGGAACCTGGATGCTGCTGAAGTTATAACAAATCTTTCGCAGCTCTTTTCCCGTGAGAGACTTGATACACAGGATGGTTTAAAGATAATCCGGGACTATGGCTGGGTACATATAAGGCCTTCAAATACAGAACCGATTCTCCGCTGTTATGCAGAAGCAAAAACGGAGGAGCAGGCGCGAGCCCTTGCGGACATGGTCATGGAAAAAATATAACTCTCAATGTGCCGGGCTTATACATTAAAACATGCTTCAATTTATTTTGATTGGCATCTTCAGAATGGATGCGCCTTTTAATTAATTACTTTTATAATACCCACTATGTATGCTATTTTTAAGTGATCATATCTTTTCCACCATAAAAGGATACCATTATGAAACATACTACCCATTTTCTCTTTATAGCCATTCTATGCAATGCAATTATCCCGATATCACTACCAAATGCACAGGAAATAACCGGCATTTCCTATATAGAACTTACTTCACCGGTCACTCCGGCGCTAAAACAAAAACAGCGCGCTATCGCCCTGGACAGTCTAAAAAGCTCATTGACATTCTGGGTAAATGAATTCTTCGACAATTGCCTTGATCCGGAAAATGCCGTATCGAAATACTTCCTCGATACTTTTATCGACCGTTGTGTTAAAAAGGCAAAAGAAAAATCGTTTATTGAGGGACGTGAGCTTACGGTTGAATTTACTATTCCCAACCATTCACTTGATCTGATTATTTCAACACACAATACACATTTTGACTCTCTTACACTGCGTTACTGGAATACCTTTTCAGCAGCACAAAAAGCTGATCGTGGGGGACTACTGTACTATGCAGGTTTGAATGCACTTTTCTATTCGAAAGCACATATTGGTTCTCCGCTGGACATCGCGGGTGTTCCCACCGGTTTGACACTGACACAGCATCTTCAATCAACCATGAAAAAAATATTAAATCGAATCGATATTTCTTTCAGCGAGCCGATTATCACCGGTAAGCCGCCGAATTATCCGCAAAACCAGGTCACAATAACCATTTCTCTTGATACGGTACCGTATCCCAATTTTCCGATTTCGATAGTGCTGCCTGGTGGGAAAATTGTGTTCGCTTCCAAAACTGATACTAAAGGAAACGTATCACTTGCAAACATGAGAATTCCCTTTGTCGCGCATGGTGCATTTCTTTACGTTCGGCCGGATTTTGGTATGATAATCGGTCCAAACCTTTCGTTTCCTGCGGAAGCATTCGGTCTGAAACTTACTGAGAATATCGACCAGACAATCATCTGTAATATTATCAAGCCCGTTTTTACTTTAGACTATACGGCATCATCGGTGAATCAGGTAAAAATCCCGCCCGTTTTCTCCGAAAAATCAAAAATTTTAAAATTATTTGCCGACTCATTGCATTTACATCTGCAAAAAGGGTCCCAGAAGCCGGACCTGGCAATACAAATTAACTGTCAAATCTCTAATTATACTTTCGACGAGCGCGAAGAGACCCAGATGAAAGTTGAAGCAAAAACAGTGGTAAAAGATTTACGGCCCGGTGGACAGACTGTGGAAAAAATTGAGGTACTTAACGATAAATTCTATGACGTCAGTCACGAAATTCCTATCGGCCTCTTCTTCTGGGAAAGTTCGAAAGCACTGCATGATTTGATTAAGCGGATACTCGATGAACTGTAGTAAATAATATCAGCTCGCAGTAAAATACTTAAAATAGACAATTACAAATCGCAAGTTTTTTTCCCTTTCTTGCGATTTCATCGTTAGTAATTAAAACAAGTTGTTGAGTTATAAAGCAGATTGGCGGCATATATACATCTACCCGAGGAAAAATGGGTAATGTTTTTGTATGGATTGTTTTTTTTATCGCAGTAGGGGCACAAAATTTTGTGCCCCTACGGATATAACATACACAAGAAACGATTCCTTTATTTTATCAGGGGGCACGTGTTCAGTAATTACAGAGTTTGACTATTTTACCACAACTGCCTTTACAGATGAATGGCCCTCCTCGGCAGAATACCGCACAAAATAAATCCCCGGAGCATAATGCGCCCTGTTCCACGTTACATAATGCGTTCCCGCGGATAAAAAGCCGCTCACCAGTGTTTCTATCCTGCGGCCGCTCAGATTGTAAACAAAACAGCTACTAAGGCCGGTGCGTTTAACATGCAGTAAAATTGCGTGCGGATTGATATGTATCGGTGAATTTTCCGGCTGCTTTTGAACTACCTCTTCTTCTACTTCTACCGGACAATGTTTCCAGAAAAAATCATCATAATCCTTGACTCCCCAAGCTGTTTTCTGCTCTTCTGTGAAGACGAGGCTGTCGTTAAAACACATCCTTACATCATCAAGGCCGAAAGGTATTAAAGAATTGGGAACATGTTTCAGTTTGTTATTGTCAAGATTGATTGCGTGAAATGCCGGCATATTCCCTATGTCTTCAGGGATATAGGATATCAGATTGTTATTAGCCCATATAGTTTTCAATGCATCCATTTCACAGATTTCATCAGGAATACCGGTTATTTTATTATGCTGAAATTGGAAGAAATATAATTTTTTACAGTTACCTATTTCCGGAGGGATAGCGGTTATTTCATTGTGGGATATATATAACGTAAGTAACGAATCCAAGTTACCTATTTCCGGAGGGATAGAGGTTATTTTGTTGTTATATAAATCCAATATTAAAAGTAATGTTAAATTCCCTATTTCAGATGAGATATATTCTAAATTTGTGTGAGATATGTTGATCCGCACTAATTTATCAAGCTGTTTAATCGATGCGGGAAGCACTTGAAATGATGGTAATTTAGAAATTATTAACCATGAAGCTCTTCCAGTGCTGTCTTTTCTATATATTACACTATCAACAGGTACAGTATAAAGCCCATTAGTATCCAGAATCTGCCTGACAACCAGAGAGTCATCTTGCCAGGTCTGGGAGAAGACCGGCAGAGCTAAAATCATCAGTATAATTACTGTGCAATACTTGGATA
>CBDVBE010000539.1:0-3323 GCA_965372145.1 uncultured bacterium
AAGCAATCTCATTTCTCAGACGTAGGAGATTGCTTCGCTTCGCTCGCAATGACATTAATAAAAACTATACCTGAATAGTTACCTTTTTTTAATGATTTTTCCTACCCAAACCGATATACTATAAAAGGAGATACAGTATCATAAGTATATGTATTCATATATGATATAAGGCAATGTTAATGCATTTCTATAAATCCATTGTAACGGTTATACTATTCTATGTTATTCCAGTTCAATCTGATGGTGACATTGATTTCACCGATCTGAAAGGTACCTCAGCCGGCCAGACAGTATTCAATTTTCTTACGATCCCGGTAAGTGCTGCCCAGCTCAGTCTCGGTATGACAGCTTCACCAAGCAATATGGATGCTACGGATGTACCGTTGGCAGCCTCGGGAACCGCCTTTTTTACCCGTTATAAATTTGCTATAACCCATCTTGAGTGGCTCATGGGATTACGCAAGGAATATGTAGGTGCCTGTTTCCCGTTACTTGATCAGGGCACGTTGAGTTTCTACTCTCAGGTCTTTACTCTGGGCAGTTTTGATTATGCCAAAGATATTGACGAATACGATTCCGACCCGTCGTCGGTTGAGATGGCATTCGGTGTAGCCTACGCCCGCCAGTTTTTTTATAACAAACTGAGTGCCGGATTAACCGCATCGTATATTGAAAGCCGCCTTGCCGGAGACGGTGGCAGGGCATTCAACGGTGCTGTTGATGCAATGTACAAACCCTTTACCTGGTTTACAACCCATCTCTATGCCCGTAATTTAGGCAACAAGGTTATATATAACGAAACCCCTGAAATACAACCGTTTCAAACCGGATTATCCCTTAAATTTTCTCCTTTCGCCAAAGAGGATACGACAAACTATAACCGTTTTGATGTTTCCTTTGCGCTTGGCGCACAGAAGACTATTGATGCTCCCTTGCAGGTAGGAATCGGAACGGATGTCAGGCCGATTAAATACTTTTCGATCAGAGCCGGATATGAATATTTCTATGGTCATGACTTATCTCTCGGCGGATTAAGTGCCGGGATTGGACTGCATATCAAACAGTATGGGGTTGATGCGGGATGGAAGTATCAGTCTGAAATTTTCGGCTCAGTGTGGGCTCTTACGATCCGGTACTTTACTGAAGAGATGATACCCAAGACCGCAATGGATTATTACCGGGTTGCAGAACGCTTCTTTAAAAAGCGCAGATACAAACCGTGCATTTTCTATGCAAAGAAAGCGTTGCAGCGCAATCCTAATATGTGGCGGGCACATGCACTCATTGCGAAAGCAATCTCAGAGATGCATCAGAAGAGGGGTACTGAAATCGTACTTATATACACCGGCAATACCAATGGTGAATTCCTTCCGACAATTACTCGGGGTGTATCCACAGGCGGTCTTGCCCGTCAGGCTGCGGTGATCAATACAATTCGTAATGAATATCCAACAAGTATAACTATAGATGCCGGAAACATGGTGGGTAGACTTTCACCGCCGGTTAAAGCTCAGTTTGCAGATTCCTATTATCAGATGATGAACTATGACGCCGTGGGACTGGGCATTGGGGAAATGGAATTCGGATTTAAGGAATACTGTAAGAAAGCAAAACAATCAACTATGGATTTTGTCTGTACCAACTGTGCCAAAAAGGTAGGGGATTGCTTTACGGATTCGAAAATTGTCTCAGCCGGTACATATAAAATTGCCGTCTTAGGAGCTATTCCCGGGGTAGTATCTCAAAGGAAAGCGAAAGATACAACGCTTTTTGCTCGGACAATGGAAATAATCCGTTATACCCAGTCCCCTAAAGTACGCATGTGCAATCTCCGCATATTAATCGTAAACGACACCTGGGAAACAGTACAACATTATGCGAAAAATATTCCTCTCGTTGATGTCATTATATGCGGATCACTTAAACAGCACTTTGAGACGCCGATGAAAATTGGCAACAAACCCATAGTATCAACCGGTGAATTCGGAAAATATGTCGGCGCACTTGATCTCAGGTTTGATAAGAATAAAAAAATGTTATCCTATAACAATCGACTTATACCGCTTACTGAGGAAGTCATACCAGATGAAAAAATAAATCTTCTGGCACATCAGATATCACTGAGAGTGGATTTTGAAGAACATGGGTTGACTATTCAAACGTTGAAAAAGGGAAAGACAGAAGGTGTCTATACGTTTATTTCCGACAGGCGCGGCAAACCGCATGTGTATCTGAAAGTAATGAAAAGCAAGACGGAATTTCCATTGACATTCGGTGACACACGATGTTCCAAACCGTTAATCTCGTTCAGAAACGGCACCATCCTCTATCATGCAGAGCATGACACGCTTGATAGAAAAGCGCTCATGATAATGAACATTAACGGCGGTAATAAATATGAAATCACCTGCGGCGGCAGTGTATCTGAAGCACGGTATACCCCTGATGAGAAATGGATTTATACTGTTGTACGGAAGAAGAATGATAAGCATACGGACATATACCGCATGCTTCCTTCAGGAGGTGAACCTCAGCACATTGTTGCCTGGAAAGACGGTTCGGAACAGGATATCACTTTTTCGTCCGACGGGATAAACATGGTCTTTACGAGTGACCGCGACGGGCATCGACAGCTTTACATAAGCGACCAGGAGGGGAACATGCCCGTCCGCATCACCGATGACCCGTCACACAACTACAGCCCCCGGTTTTCACCACTTGACAAACACATTGCCTATCTCTCGGAGAAAAATAATTTTAAAGGGAAAAAGGACCTCTGGATTCATGACAGGAATACCGGGAACAAGGTGCGTGCGACCCGGAATGCCAATGTCACTGAATTTCTGTGGCTCGATGACGAAGGGACTATACTCTACTCTTCAGGGATAAATCTCGTTGATCTTAATACAATAAATGTCTTTACCGGTGAAAATAAGAAATTTATCGTTACCGGCTCTTCCAAAAACTATAGTGAAACACATCCACAGGTTATATTCTACAAAAAACGTAACCGAATTCTCTATACCCGCGAGTACCAGGATGGTGAGAGAAAGATATACATGGTAAATCCTGATGGCAGTGAAGACCGGCAGGTAAGCCTGCATAGTGGGAATTCGTGGTTGGAATAAAAATACAATTGGAGTAATGGAATACTGGAGTAATGGATAACTCTTTACCCTCCAGAGGAGGTACATAGTATCTGTCCGGAAACGTCATTCCCGCATGCTTTTGGCGGGCGAAGTGCTCCGCAGGGGTGAATCCATGCCCCAAAACAGCCAAAACAGCTGGATTGTCATTTCATTCTGAACATTAAAGTTGTTCAA
>CBDVBE010000540.1:0-3321 GCA_965372145.1 uncultured bacterium
TTTAAAGTACGTTTCAGCGCAGTAGGGGTACAAAATTTTGTACCCCTACTGCCATAGTAAATACCGGTTTCCCTTGTTGTAAAGTTTTTAGAGTGCACTCAACAATAAATCATCAAATGGAATTATTACAGCAGATTATTGGATAACGGTCATTTAAAAGATGGATGACTGTTATTTTATGCCGAGATATCGAGAAATATATGCGCTTGATTGTTCAAGCGTTTGATTGAGTGCTTTGCCGAGAATAGACGAGGCAAAAGCTTGATTTTTTAAATCGAGTGGTAGCTTGCCTATATATTTCCAGCTGTTGCCTTCAATGTTTTTACCTGAGACTTCCTGGCAGACATCATTTTTGTAAATTAATTTCTGTGATTCAACATCAATCAATTGTATCTGAATGCAGATATTTGCAATTGAATATTCCTTATATTTGTCGGCGGCGGCTGTAATTTCAGCGCGTTTATAAATTTCAAACTTTTTTATCTCCCCTGCTACAACAAAACGGGCTTTTTCTTCCTGTCCCAGTTTGATAGGATCAACTTCTGCTTTAGCAGCAGGTACTAAATGGCATTTTAACCGGCTGGTAACAGTCATCCTCTGGGCGAGCAACGCTGCAATTTTTTTGTCAATTTCCCATTTGCCCTTATAGATAGAAGTGTTGACAAAAGGCATGACGAGGATTTTGTCTTCCAGTTTCCCGGTTATTGTTGTATAGGCACGCCGCGCTTCAATGATCTGTTTATTCATTTCTTCGAGCACAATCTTTGGCGGAACCCATGTCTGTAATGCCTGGATTTCTTTTTCAAGCAATGGTGACGGTATCAGAGGGTCCGTATTCATGGATATCTCGGTTTGATACCCTGCAGAGAGAAAGAGGGATTGGCTCTTCAGAATATTTTTAACCAGTACCGTACCGTTAATTATTCCGACTTTTGTATCACCATTTTTCTTATCTACCTCTACAATAAATGAGGTCCCTCGTATGGCAAGTATTGTTGTAGGAGTATATACTTTTGTATCATGCCTGGTAAATACCTCTTTGGGGAGTGTTTTTTTTACAATGAAATAGACGGCGCCAAAGAAGACTGTTGCGTAATTAGTCAATTTATTATTTACAGTATCTCTGTAGAGGTTAATGAGTATCTGCGAATTTTTATTAACGAATATAATACTCCCGTTTTGCCATTTTAGTTTTACCAATGATTTATCAAGCACTCGGAGGATATCGTTATTATATAATTTAGCGTTCCTGGAAACAAGCTCCCATTTCTGCCGGCCTGCCCTCTGAATTTCGGCTTTACCTTTAAGCGAGTCCAGAGTAACAAAAGGTTCTTCAACTGCATAGAGTACCGAACTGAAAAACAGGATAAGTGTCGCGAAAAAAATTGATGTGCGCTGTATCATAATAAACCTCCGTTGATTTGTAACCCTACAATATTATAGATATAATGATAACCTATTATCACCTGAAAAGCTATACATTTTTAGTACATTACAGATTGCTTTCTTGTTTTTTAGAAAGGAATCTGATAAGGTACTTACTTGCGGGTTTACCCCGCGTTAATACATTACAAGGTGCCAGCTTGCGAAGCGCCCTTCAGGGTAGGAAATTATTTCTTTAAAGCTATAGTCCAGCTTCGCTGGGTACTTAGCCTCCGCTTTACGGGACTATAGCAGTTTATCTGTGTTAAATTTGAAACAGGGAAACATAAATAATAAGCCCTCCATCGGGGGGGTAATGGAGGGCTTTGAGGAACTCGTAAAACGAGTATTAAAAGAGTATTCTAATTTACATCTTTATTATACCCGAATATGGTTAACTTTTCAAGGGTTTAATTTAAAATAATTGTAACTTATTTTGTAACAGTATGTTACAAGAAGTACTTTTATACCTGAAGAATACTGTTTAAGGTATCATAATCGTTAAACAGTGTGTTTTTATGCGCTTAAATAATATAGAATTAAAGCATACTTTTATTCACTGATTATAACACATGACAGGTATCACGTTTTATTTTAATCTTTATGGTATATAAAAAAGGTGAAAAGTATTTTTTGTTTTTGAGTTTATTCTAACCCGGTAGAGTTGGATAGGATCCTTTACGAAAGGACTATACGCTTTTGCGTAGTTCTTTCGTAAAGGATCTAAAAGTATCATGCCACCTTTTTTCGGTTTTACATTGGAAATCAATGGTGATATCGACCGTTTTACTATATTTAATCCTACGACTGAAACACTACTAACCGGATTGGTGAGGTATATGTATTGGAAAAACGCATTTGTCAACACATTGAGAGAAGACCCGGCAGAGGCTGAATTGATCAGTCACAAACTGATGATTCGTGCTGGGATGATTCAGAAGGTCGCATCAGGTATTTATAACTATCTTCCTCTAGGATTACGTGTTCTCAGAAAGATCGAAAACATTATCCGCGAGGAGATGGCACGGTGTGGGGCGGCGGAATTGTTGATGCCCGCTGTTGTTCCTGCTGAGTTATGGCAGGAGAGTGGCCGCTGGAACTATTACGGCCCTGAATTACTGCGATTTACAGATAGAAAAAATAATAACTTCTGTCTTGGCCCGACGCACGAAGAAGTGGTTGTCGATATTGCCCGGCATGCAGTGCGTTCATACCGTGACCTGCCTCTCTGCCTGTATCAGATCCAGAGTAAATTTCGCGATGAAATACGTCCACGATACGGTCTTATGCGTGGACGTGAATTTATCATGAAGGATGCATATTCGTTTCATGCGGACGAAGAGTCACTTGATAAGATGTACTGGAAGATGCATGAAGCGTATACTAACATTTTCAATCGTTCCGGTCTTGCATTCAGGCCGGTTGAGGCGGATTCAGGCACTATTGGCGGTGATGTAACCCATGAGTTTCATGTCCTGGCTGAATCCGGTGAAGATACTATTGTCTATTGTGATACGTGTGAATATGTAGCTAATATTGAAAAAGCGGAAAGTCTTCAAACCATTACAGAGATTGATGTCCCTGTAGATGCCCCGTTGCCTGTGGAGGTTGAGACGCCAGGTAAGAAATCCATTGAAGAGGTTACTGCATATCTCAAAGTTACTCCGTCACAGACAGTGAAGATGCTTATCTATGCAGTTAATGACGGCGAATATTTCGTTGCAGCTTGTATTCGGGGTGACCGTGAGCTGAATGAAGTTAAATTGCGCAACCTTTTAAAAGCCGGCAGTGTGACCATTCCTGAAGATGCGCAGCTGGGTGGGGTAACGGATGCACCCGTTGGTTTCCGGGGTGCCTGTAAACTTGAACGAAAAGGTATTCGTGAAATTATATCTGATC
>CBDVBE010000541.1:0-3268 GCA_965372145.1 uncultured bacterium
ACAAATGTTATAAAAGGGAGTACGATTTTACGAGTCCATCTTTCAAAAAGAGAAACAAATTTGAAAAAAGATTCAGATATTTTAGTTGATCAAATTCGTACAATAGATAATAAACGATTAATTAAAAAAGTCGGCGAGTTGAATTTAAAACACAAAGAACACCTTGCTAACAATTTAAAGATATTACTATTTGACTAAAAATTGATATTGGATTTATTATTGCGGTTGTAAATATAGAGATACCGTCAAATATAGGTGTGAACGGAAGCATATGAGATTTCCCAACCTATCACTGACATTTTTCCTGCTATGCTCCAAAATGCAGTCGAACTCTAACATTATGAACACAAATTAATTATCTGCTCTGCACGTTTTTCCCACGTATGTTTCTGTAGTATTATTTCGCGGTTTTCTTGAATAATTTTATTTGTATCTCCGGAAGTGATTTTTAAAAGGATATGACTAATTTGCTCCGCAGCCTCTTCTTTGCCGGTAAAAGTATAGTAGTGACAATCCCCGACCGTTTCATGAAGCAGAGGGACCTCTTCTGTCAGGAGAATACAGCCGCTGGCGAGAATGTCATAGACTCTCGGACTGACCTGCATGTCGGCTCGATCTCTCCCGGGTTCTTTGAACGAGAGGTTAAGGGCGACCTGAGCACTCCCCATTATCTGTGCTGCTTGCCTGGCGTCAACCCATTTATTTGTAATTAGATACCTGGAGAGTGGGCCGTTATATGCATCCCATCCTTCACCGGCTATTGCAAGGGATATTTTCCGGGATACCAGGTATTCAAGAAGATTAACCCGGTAGGAAGAAGGAAGACCGATGAATGCCACATCAACCTCGGGATACAATTCCTGAGGAGGCTTCTCTGAAGTAAAAAATTCTTCCGAAGCTGCTGTGGGTAGAAAAGCAAACCGGCAATTATTCTCTTTGCAGAATTCCGGGAGCGGCCCTTTTTGAATAGCAAGAAACCACGTGTAGCCGGTAATAGTCTCTTGCCAATAAGTTGTCCTTCGGTAATCTTCAATAAACCAGTGGATGGTGATACTATTCTGTTTTTGCAGCAGATTCAGAGTAAAGAGAGTTACCGGGCAGAGTGCAGGTACGAATAGATGTGTGCAGTCATACTGAAGACACTGGACAACAAGGGATTGATTGAGTAAATCGACAGCTATTTCCTGATCCGGACTCTTAAGCATCATATTGAAGGCAGAAAGGTATTTATTACAGTCAAATACATGAAGAGAAGTAGTGGATTGTTTTTTTTGAAATGCTTTGAGAAGATTGCCGGCTGCCTGTCTTGCAGCACCTTCCGGGGGAAGTAGAAATACCCAGTTGGCCATCAGTTTTCCATCAATTCTTTTGAAGGGAGTGCATTAATTCCGTTTCCGGACATTCCCTTTACAGAAGCGATACGTAATGCAAATTCAGCGGCAGTAAACGGGTCGTTCCCCCTCGCTATACTATGCAGAAAGCCGCCATTAAATGAACTCCCGATAAGACCGGTATAGGTTACCGGTTTTGAAAGGTCAGGAACTGAAAATTCTTCTATTTTTCCATCATAGCCAACCATACAACCATCTTTACCGTTTTTTACCACAACGATAGAGACGCCGCGGTCCCATAAAAAACCGATGACATCAAGGGGGCGCTCATACCCGAACAATGCTTTTGATTCATCCGGAGCAGAGGGAAGGATAACATCAAGCAGGGGGAGTACTCCCCACAGGCTTTCCTTGGCATCGTCGAGTGACCACCGCTGCAGGCGGAGATTCGGGTCATATGCGACCATGACATCATGAATATGAGCTGAATGAAAGGCTTTGAACACCGTATGTCGGGCAGCCTTAGAGACGGACTGCAGTTCACTTGAAGCATAGACAATCTTACTGTTTTCAAGCAGATCGTCGTATATCATATTTGGTGCGATAGTGCTTGCAGCACTGCCAATGTGGTGATATAAATACTCCCGGTCTTCAGTGTTACGGGAATTTAGAAAGTATCTACCATTATACCCGTCGCACGTTTTTACATGGTCAATATTGATTCCGTGTGCCAGCAACCGTTCACGGATAAAAGTATGAAAGGGATCACGGGCAATTGAAGAAACGAAGGATACACCTGAACCCTGTTTAGCCGCAGCAACAGCAACATACATATCGGCTCCGCCGATATCCTTGCCATAGGTGTCGGTAAGGGCAATATCCCCATCACACTGGAATTCAATGAAAGATTCTCCAATGACGAGTAGATCGTAATCGCGGATCCGCATCGGTGTCATACTATTCCTTTTTCAATATTATGAAGATAATGTATTTACAAATTCATGTATAAGTGTATCAATACTTTCTTTCTGGGCCAGCGTGTTAATCCACTCATCGGGGACTTCACTCAAACCATAAAGGAGCCCCGCTAATCCACCGGCAACTGTTCCGGTTGTATCAGTGTCGAGGCCTAAGTTGACCGCCTCAAGCAAAATATTTTTTGTATTGTCATGATTCATAAAGCACCAGATCGCCGCTTCCAGTGTATGCACTATATATCCCGATGAATATATGTTGTCTTTTTTCAGTGCGGGAAGATTTTGTGAGAGAATACGCGCGAATGCAGGAATCTCGCTTACAAATGCATCATCATTTGAATAGCAGGTGTTTACTTCTTCAATAGTTTTCCGTAAGGCACTATTTTTGTCTTCTGTGGTAAGAAGATTGCGAACCAGCAGTCCATAAATACCGCAACCCATTTTAGACCGTGGGTGTGCATGGGTAATAGCTGAGATTTCGTGAATGCGTTCAAGAAAGGTGCTGATATCTTCATGTGCAAAGAAGAGTGCCGCAGGAAGTATGCGCATTAATGAACCGTTACCATTATCATCTTCTGAAGAACCGCCGGATTCATGGGGGCTGACATTTGAGCGCAAATTCTCCAGTGAAGTGACTGTTGTTACTCCGGCATCAAATGCATATCCGCTTGAAGTCCATTTACCTTCAAAGATCCAGGAACAGAAGACATTTCCCATGTCCTCAAGGTCATATCCTCTTATAAGGCTGTCCATGGTGCAAAGAATCATGGAGGAGTCGTCAGACCAGGTGCCTTCAGGTTGATCATACCGCCCATACCCGAGCATATTCTTAACAGCACATAATGCCAGTTCCTGCCGGGTTGATGATTCCACCGGTACACCAAGAGCATCTCCAACAATGCTTGCATACAGTGCATTTGTACATTTTTCGGTAAAATTCATTGAGTTCGCCTCGATTCG
>CBDVBE010000542.1:0-3228 GCA_965372145.1 uncultured bacterium
GCTTCCGGCATCATTTTTTTCAGCGCGATTTTTTTAGAAAGCAATCGTACCGCATACACACTTGTCGCAAAGATGCCAATTACGACGCATACGGTTATGAAGGTCAGCTTCTTGTTATTTATCATCTATTGGCCCCGCGTTAGTCATTTCCAGGTTATCTGCTAATCCGGAGGAGTACCTGACGTTCCCCTTTGCCGTTACCAGTACCGCTTCCAGACAGGGTATTGCTTCAACCGTGCTTAATGCCTTTTCAGGTGTCATCACAAACAGCGCTGTAGACCAGGCATCCGCTTTGACTGCATCTTTACAGATGACAGTAACACTCATCAACTCCCGTGCCGGATACCCTGAGTGTGGATCAATAATGTGATGATACTTTGTTCCATCCTTTTCAAAGAATCGCTCATAATCGCCTGAGGTTACCACCGCAAAATCAGATACCTCAAGGACACCGATCATTCCTTCTTCCCGCGGGTGCCGTATCCCTACTTTCCAGGGCCTTCCTTTAAAGGTCCCCAGGGCATACAAATCACCGCCGGCATCAACCAGCGCGGATGAAATTCCCGCTTCCTGTAACTCTTTTACCGCTTCTTGCAGCGCGTACCCCTTGGCAATGCCGCCTAAATCAAATGCAACAGAATCCTTTGTTTTATACAGGGTATCATTGCTGACTTCAAGGTACCGGTAGCCTACCCTTGATAACGTTTCGTTAATTTCTATTTTTTCAGGAATCGTATAGTCACCGCTGTAAAATCCCCATAATTCCAGCAACGGATAGACGGTAATATCAAAACTTCCTTCACTCTCCCTGCTAATCTGTAACGCTATAGTTATCAGGTTACAGATCTCTTTATCGGTAAAAACGCCATCGCTTTTATTAAAGTCGAATAACGGGCTCTCAGGATTTAATACATTACATTTTTTGTCAATTTCCTCGATCCGCAGAAAGCTTCTTTCTATAAACGGTATGACACTCTTATCTCCCGGTATCTGTATGGTACAATAGGTGTCCATGACAAAGCGGGTCTGTTTCTGTACTGCAGGGCCTTTGTACTTTTTTATCAGTAAAAAAACACATAGTGTTACACCTATAGCAATAATAATCAGGAGAAGTTTATTTTTCATACCTATGTATTAGAACGTTGCTCTCATTCCCATAAAAAATCGAGAGAACTCCAGTTTATCCCTTGTATTCCTTTTTGTATTTATCCTCCGCCAGTTTCCTATATCACACTGTAATTGAACGCTGAGGCAGTCAAAGGCATTGAACTGCAGCCCGGGAGTAAAGGTGGAATACATCTCCTTGCCGGGATCCCCCTGCAGGTAATATCCTATAAAATTGTAATGCACATAATTGTAGTGCAGCATAATTTTACCCCATGGGGTGAATTGATAAAAAAGTTTCGTATAGAAACCATGCGGTTTAGCAGGAGTTTTCATTGAATAATCCACAGTCTCAACAGTTTTCTGCCATTTCCCACCGGCATATTCAGATCGCAGTTCAACCGGCCCCATGGTGATACTGGTACCTCCTGACCAGCGTAAAACCGTATGTCTGCCTGTATCACTATGCCACCCACCGAGAAAAGAACCGAACAATCGGACCGGTCCGATTTCCGGCTCGATATGTATCATCACCTCCGGTGTTTCATTGTTATCATTATACATTTGCCCGGAACCATTCAAGAGGTATATATACGTCGGCAATGATGCAAAGCCCAGCTCAAATGTCTTATATATTTCTATACCAATGGCGCTCATTTCACCGAGGCAGCTGCTGATGGCAAATTTACTGCCGTTATATTCATCCTCAAAAAAGAGTTCCGCCCCATAATCCATGGTAAAACGTGGGAAAATGATACCGCCTGTAACTTCCACCAGTAAAGGATACGGGATCAATATCCGCATGAAGGCCTTGTGCCAGCCGGTAAATACCGCGCCACCCGGTGTATTCTTTTCACCGATACTGTGGCCTACCCGGGGAGTCGCGCCGGTGGCAACCTCAAAGTTCGGCTGGACAAGTATGGTGAATATCTCCTTTATTTCTCTCATAACCAACAGGGTAAACCTGCTTATGCTTATACCCGACGAACGGGCGCCGTCCGCTTTCTGAGTATTTTTGATCGAATCAATAAGTGAGTCAACAATGGTAAAAGTCCTTTCACCAATTGAATAATCATAGAGGGTAAGTTTCAGGTGACCGCCGACTACTGTCTCACCGGGATAAGCCGACACGGTGTATAGAAGGATCGAAAGAAGCACACCGTGAAGAAATAAACTTTTTTTAATCATTTTTTCCACTTTTTCTGAGTGTGATGGGTTATACCTGTTTTTTAAACCACATATCATATTGAATGCTGATAAAGAGGAATAGAAACGTCACTGCCAGAAAGGTCCCGGCTATCCACAAAGTATAACTGAAGAAAACTTTATGTGCATAGGGGATCAGAAACATTGAGCCCACATCAGCACAAATCATGACAAATGGGAATACGGCAATGAAACGTTTCACGGTATCGGAGTATGAACTGAACATGAACAGGAAAACAGGGAGTGCAAAAAGAAAGAATGAATAATGGGGGAGATCGATGTGTGCATTTGCCGATAATTCGATATATTCCATATCCCCATAAGCTTCGATAATTATTGAAGGCTTTAATTCCGTGTCAATATAGATATTCACAATAAGAACTATATAAATCAGGCCGATTATACAGAGAAGGCTTGAAACCAGTAATTTAATCCTCGTCGGAAACTCTGAGAGCTTGATATTGTCCATGCTTTTCCCCCTCCTTAAAATGGATATAGCTGTTTGATACATATATATTGCATTTATAGATATCAATAATCAATACAGTGATTGTTCGAGAACTAGGTTTTGTGAAGTCATTCCGGCATTCTCTTGGCCGGAATCCATTTTTTTAATATTTTTAAAGAATAGATTCCCGCTTAAAGCATACGGGAATGACATCCTCGGTCAGACACTATATAGAAAATACGATATTTCTCATGCTATGTTTCATAACTTTAATAAGATTCATTAAAAAAATTACCTTATTTGTTTAAATCTTTGCAGTATTTCTTTTATATTAGACATGGCATAAATAAAATAGAAAATTTAACCTAAGAAGGTGATGTGTCATGCGTAACATACTTGTTTTTATAACTCTCTTTTCAATATCTTCGGTGCTCATTGCACAGAAAAGCAGTCCTTCTGATTTAAAATCT
>CBDVBE010000543.1:0-3210 GCA_965372145.1 uncultured bacterium
TAAAAGTGGATGAAAGGGTCAATATTTGTTATATGATATATACCGGATCTCTATTTAGAATTTTCCCGATGCCAGGTGATGAAAACAATAAATGGTATGCTACAGAAGATGCAGAAATATTCGACACTGCCGATGTTGTTTTTATCAGACACATACTCCCTTTATATTATAGCACGATAAACAAGGCCATAGCCTCTGGCAATTGGGAAGAAGCCGGAGAAAACCTTGATTATATAAAGCGTTACCAAAAGAAATACGGAGAACAGATATTTCCTAATCAAAAGAAAGTAAAATTAGAAATTCTGTATAATAATATCAATTTATTCAAGAAATTATTTTTACTCTATAGCCTTGCCGGCTTTATACTTCTTATGATTCTATTAATAACAACCATACGAAGATCGTCGGGCTTCAGGGTTACAATTAGTATACTTATTTTTCTTCTTGGTGCCGCCTTTGCTTCACATACAGCAGGCTTGGCTGCCCGATGGTATATCTCAGGGCATGCACCATGGAGCAATGGTTATGAAACTATGATTTACATTGCCTGGGCAACCATGGCTTCCGGTTTCATTTTTATGAAGCACTCACGTATCACTCTTGCCGTTACATCAGTCCTGGCCTCCCTCACACTGATGGTTGCCAATATGAGCTGGATGGATCCGGAAATCACCACCCTTGTTCCTGTCTTAAAATCTTATTGGTTGATAATTCATGTTGCGGTGATCACAGCTAGTTACAGTTTTCTTGCCATCGGAATGATCCTGGGGTTCCTGATATTGATTATATTAAGTTTTGCCAGCGAAAAAAGTTATAGAAAAATTAAATTAACGATTCAGGAATTGACCAACATCAACGAAATGAACCTCACAATTGGAGTAGTCCTGCTCACCATAGGGACATTTCTTGGAGCTGTATGGGCAAACGAGTCATGGGGCCGATATTGGGGTTGGGACCCAAAGGAAACCTGGACTCTTGTTTCCATACTGGTTTACTCTTTTGTGATACATATGAGAATGGTTCCGGGACTTAGGGGAAATTTTGCATTTAATTTCGCAGCCCTGATCAGTTTCAGCAGCATAATAATGACTTACTTTGGAGTAAATTATTACCTCAGCGGTTTACACTCCTATGCCAGTGGTGACCCGGTACCTATTCCCTTATTTGTATATTATGCTATTGTAATTGTAGCTTTTGTTTCAATTTTTGCTTTCCTGAAAGAGCGTAAACTTTCAAAGCTCACAAGCTAGCCATATTGTCGGGAAAATGTTGTTATTTATCAGCTATGGCTTCAAGACTAAATAATATTTAGCCATTTGATTCTATCATAATAATTTATCTAAGCCCTTTACAGTATAAGTTAATGCTTTCCCGGCACATGTATCAACACACAACCCACAGCGGGTACAGTCTGCTCCGGTATAGTGAATTTCCTGCGTTGCTTTCCCTTTTTGAACAAACCAGAGTACATGTGGCACCAGGCAAACGGTTTGGCAATCTCTGCAAAATCCGCATTTATCAAGTTCAAACTTAATGGCGACAGGGGCAAACGATCCAATCATACCCATGGTAGTTCCCAGCGGGCAAACATACCTGCACCAGAAGCGTTTACTGTAAACAATCTCAAAAATTACTAACCCCAGTATCCACAATAAGATCAATCCGGGACCGTAAATCATTGCTCTCGATATAATGCCAACCGGGTTAATATCTTCAAAAACAAGATTTTTAGTAAGAAAAGCCAGGGCAATAAAACCAACCCAGAAAACATAGCGTAGGTAACGATTAAATGCATGCTCTTTTATTTTCTTCTTTTTCACCAGAAAATCATGCAATTTTTCAGCCAACTCAGCAATAAAATGGTACGGACATACCCACGAACAATAGGTACTTCCTCCCATCATTGCATAAATTAAAATAATGGTGATAAAGCCAATCCAAAAGTTCATGGTAAGATGAATGATGTATCCTGTTGTTGATGAGATAGCCAACATCTGTAATGCATTATATGGATCCATCAGGTAAAATCCAATCAACCGCGAGCCACTCAACGAACCTTCTAAAACAGACAGATCTAATAAAAATGAAAGAACAAACAAAACATTAATAAACAGAAGCACAATCCATCTGATATTTCTCCATTTATGATTACCTTTTTGTGACTTACACCACTCTTTGTAATCCATCCCCAGTTTTGAATGGGGCATCTCCTCCATTGGTTTAGGAGTTAGAGGGGTTTTATTTTTGCTACTATTAAACATGCTATATCTGATTTACGGGTTCAACAATAATACTCGGTTGCTCTGTCGGACATACCATTACGCACACACCGCAACCTGTACATCCGTCTAAAATTTTGGGTTTATATGTTGGATTTCCGTTATTATCGTAACTCTCCTCCATCATAATAGCTTTGCACCCAATAGGGCATTCAGTAACACACAAGTTGCATATTTCCCTATCGAATTTTTTCTCTCTCACAGGTGATGCCTTTGTTTCTTCACGGTTTGAAGATCTGCGACCACCTCCAAAGCCTCTTCCTCTTCCTCTTCCTTGTCCACGCCCCCCTCTTCCTCTGCCCGGAGATCTGTAGACACCATCAAAATTTTCACCCCTTGGAGTGCCCTTAAATCCTTCTCCTTTTACAGCAAGGCAAGTATTTTCATTTAGTTTTGCAACGCCCATGACCACAGCCTCTCTCATTGCTTTTATCCGAACTTTAAATAGGTTGAAGTTCGGGTCACTCACATCATTTTCCCTATAATACTCATCAATAACCTTTTCTCCCTCTTCTTTAAATGGCCTAAAATCTAATACCGCTGTAGGGCAGGTTTCAACGCACTGCAGCGAATCGCAGGAAAAATCGCATGCCTGCTCTCTTACGTCGATATAGGGTGTGCCGTAAGACAAAGCTTCATTAATTCCGGCTAACTTAATGGCTTGTACCGGGCATATTTGTACACATAACCCACATTTGATACAGCCAAAAATAAAGGTCTCCTCCGAAATGGCGCCTGGTGGTCTCAGGAAGTCCTGGCGTCTGGTATCTGATCCTTTAACCTTTTTAATTAAGCCAACCCCCGCACCGATAGCGGCCATTGCTGTGACAGCAACTGCACTTGATTTTAAGAATTGGCGCCTATTAAGGTCTGTTTGACTCTTTTTCATTTTACTTTTTTACTTAATTAAATTTTTAATTACCAGTATACT
>CBDVBE010000544.1:0-3207 GCA_965372145.1 uncultured bacterium
GCTCCACCGCTTGTGCGGGCCCCCGTCAATTCCTTTGAGTTTCACCCTTGCGAGCGTACTCCCCAGGCGGGACACTTAATGCGTTAGCTTCGACACCGAAAGCATAACACTTCCGGCATCTAGTGTCCATCGTTTACGGCTAGGACTACCAGGGTATCTAATCCTGTTCGCTCCCCTAGCTTTCGAGCCTCAGCGTCAGTATTTGGCCAGATGACCGCCTTCGCAACTGGTGTTCTTCCAGATATCTACGCATTCCACCGCTACACCTGGAATTCCATCATCCTCTCCAATACTCAAGAAAAGCAGTATTAAAAGCAGGTTACCGGTTGAGCCGATACATTTCACTTCTAACTTACCTTTCCGCCTACGCTCCCTTTACGCCCAGTGATTCCGAACAACGCTAGCTCCCTACGTATTACCGCGGCTGCTGGCACGTAGTTAGCCGGAGCTTCCTCGAATGGTACCGTCATGGCTTTATAATATTAGTATAAAGCTTTTTCTTCCCACTCAACAGAGGTTTACAACCCGAAGGCCTTCATCCCTCACGCGGAGTTGCTGCGTCAGACTTTCGTCCATTGCGCAAAATTCCCTACTGCTGCCTCCCGTAGGAGTCTGGGCCGTATCTCAGTCCCAATGTGGCCGATCACCCTCTCAGGTCGGCTAACCATCGCAGCCTTGGTAGGCCGTTACCCTACCAACAAGCTAATGGTCCGCAAGCCCATCTCTAAACGGTAACTTACATGTAGAGGTCACCTTTAATCCAAAAACCATGTGGAAAATGGACCACATCCGGTATTAGCCCCGCGTTAGCAAGGTTATCCCGGATTTAGAGGCAGGTTGCTTACGTGTTACTCACCCGTTCGCCGCTCTACTAGCACCCCGAAGGGTACGTTCTCGCTCGACTTGCATGTATTAAGCACTCCGCCAGCGTTCGTTCTGAGCCAGGATCAAACTCTCCATAGTATAACAAGTTTGATATTTGCTCTTACATGTACATATTGTTACAGGAACCCGTTCACACACATCAAAGCTTTCAAAGAGCAATGCCAACTACTTTTTGGCAATTAATTATAGTATATAATAATTTACACTAATTTCAAGGTTTTAACAGATTTTTTTCAACTATTTTCCTCAGAAAGACCACCTAAAATAACGAATTCACATGGGTGTGTCAATATAAATTGTTGATTTTATTACTCTTTTTTCTAAACGACCTTTTTTTTATATATTTATATTTTAATCTGAAGCCCACAGTATGCCCCTCTTGTATATTTTTTCCCGAAAAAAGGTAAAGCGAAATATCCTCATTCCGTCTTCTTTATTAATACCCAATTCCTTTACATAAGTTAACCAATAGGCTATTGCTGCAACAGCTCATGGTTGGAAAAATCACCATGTAGCAGGATATTGTCCAGATGGAGGTCCACATCTCCCAAATCATGCCCGGGGTCTACAAATCGGAACATTTTAACCTCATCCTTTGCATCACTCCAGTCGTGGTCTTCACCGGGTGAGTCGGGAAGTCCGGAAAAATCCCCAGGTTTTAATACATACTCTTTCCAATCCGTTGTTAGTTGAATTTCTACACCAGCATAGCCCCAGTCTATTCCCGGATACGAGACTTCAAATCGGACGACATCTTCTTCATCTGTATTGACGATTTTTGCATGAAAGGTAATACTGTCCATTTTAGAGATATCATAGTAGGTATCACTTTTTTTCAAATAAAAACCAACCCCCCAGGTGATATCTGGTAATTGAGGATCATATACCCGTGGCATAGCATGAAAACCTGCTGAACCATTATACCCAACATCCGGAACAACAATATATTCAAAAGCTGAATCAGTTGAGTCAGGGTCCGGGTCCCATTCTGTACTAATATCATCCGTCCAAGCACGCCAGTACCCGACCGAATCAGAGATTCCGGTGCCAAAGAGCTCACCAAAGGCGGATTGATAGGACGGACCAATCTCAAAATCTTCAAGCAGGATACATTCTTCCACAGTCACGGTTCGTTCGGCTGTGGCTTCATTCTGCATGGCATCCTGAACAGTATATGTAACCTTATAGGAGCCTGCCTGCATGGTATTTACATTATTACTCGACTTAATACTATCAGAAACATCTCCATCAACATTATCAAGCGCAGTTGCACCAGGATCGGTAAATTCTACTCCCAAAGATATTTTCAGGGGATTATCACCTTTCAGGGTAACAACCGGCGGGATTAAATCAACTTCTGCCGTAGCATATTTACCTGTTTTTTCAACACTGTCCCCATAAATATCACGTACCCACAATTTCCAGTAATAGGTGGTTGTCGCAGACAGTTCTTTAACTTCAACAGTGGTATCTTTACCGTTATATTTCTCCTCCAGGTTTCCGGCATCATCACCAACCGATAATATATAGTTCAATATGTCACCGGGGCCGTCCGGGTCCGTGGCGGTATAATGTACCCGTACACTTCCCTTTTCTTTAACTTTGTCAAATGATATGAATGAAGCAGTGCCATTATCAACCGGATCAACCATTGACACAGAAGAAGGGGGACGGTTGAACCTTATGGTAAAGGAATCCGTAGAAATTATTCCATCATCGTCCCGTGCGCCCCAGATTATATTCAGGGGTCCGCCGCTCGGATGTGCAAACGATTTATTGGTACTTGTAGTACTGTCATCCCAGCCATCGCCGTTCCGGTCCCAGTAATACATTTCAATTGTTCCGTTTTCATTCGTATCTTCTGCCTTTACAGCGATCTCAGCGGTATCTGTCTGTGAAACAACTGTATCATCTACCGCGGTAACTTTTGGTGCAAATAGCTCCACTATTACGAGAAAGTCTTTATCCTTTGACGGAATGCCATCATTATCAATTGCTTTTACCAGTACCGGATAGGATCCGAGTTGTGAAAAGGAGGTTTGAATAGTTTGATCATTCGTTGTATCTTTGAAATTCGTACCGTCCAGAGCCCATATATATTTAATTATCACACCATTAGCATCAGTCCCGGTAACAGAGATATCATCGTTTATCGATATTACTACAATATCACTATCATTTACTGTAATTACCGGGGGATGGTGATTATTTCCATTCTCATCGAATGGATTATCCCAGGTTTTTTCATCTCCCAGTTTTACACACGACAAAATTAATGCACAACACCAGAGAATACCTATTTTTCTCATTGCAATTCCTCCA
>CBDVBE010000545.1:0-3190 GCA_965372145.1 uncultured bacterium
AGATTGCTGAGGCCATCAGTGATGCGGTTGTGCAATTTAAGAAAAAGTATGAGGCAGAACTATGAGTGACGAACGAGCTATCGGAGTCTTTGATTCAGGTTTAGGCGGGCTCACTGTTGTCAGAGAGCTGTATCGCCTGATGCCGCAGGAACGGATTATATATCTTGGCGATACTGCCCGGTGTCCCTATGGCGGCAGGTCCGATGAGACCATCAGAACATTTGCCGCGCAGGATACACGCTTTTTAATGTCAAAGGATATTAAAATGCTTATTGTGGCATGCAATACAGCCTCGTCTGTTGCCCTCGATCATATTAAGGAATATGTTGAAGAAATACCGGTCATTGGTGTCGTATTGCCTGGTTGTAAGGCCGCCGTTACCCGGACAGCAGAAAAAAAAATCGGCGTTATCGGTACCACGGCAACTATCAAGGCTCATTCCTATAGAAAAGGGATTACCAAAATTGATTCCTCTATTAAAGTCTATGGTAAAGAATGCCCTCTTTTTGTCCCTCTTGTTGAGGAAGGGTTAGTTGACCATGACATAACGCAAATGGCTGCGCAGTACTATCTGTATGAGTTGGTTGATATTGGTATCGATTGCCTGATTCTCGGCTGTACGCATTATCCACTGCTCATGGAGGTTATTCAAGGGACGGTCAGCAGCAGAATCGAATTAATTGACAGTGCTTTATGGACCGCGAAAGAAGCACAGGATATAATAAGCGCGCTCAATGCCCATGCTGAAGCGGATGATGATGATGGTGTTGCTGGAAGTCAATTTTTTGTTACTGATTATACGCCGAATTTTGAAAACAATGCCGCACGGTTTCTTGGCACTGAATTAAAAAATATTGAACGGATTCATTTAGAGCAATTAACCGGTTTAACTGCGTGAAAGTGAGGTCATATGTCCGGTCATTCAAAATGGGCTACTATTAAAAGAGCAAAAGGAAAGGCTGATGCTGCGCGGGGAAAACTGTTCAGCAGGCTTATCAAGGAAATAACTGTAGCCGCCAGAGCCGGAGGTGGTGACGTTGATGCTAATCCCCGACTGCGATCTGCGGTTACTAATGCGCGAAATAGTAATATGCCCAATAAAAATATCGATAATGCGGTTGCAAAAGGTACTGGTCAGATCGAAGGTGTTTCATATGAAGAGATAATTTTTGAAGCGTATGGACCCGGAGGTGTGGCAATCGTTATTGAAAGTCTGACCGATAATAAAAATAGAACAGTCGCCGAAGTAAGGTATGTGATTACCAAAGCCGGTGGTAATCTTGGCGCTCCCAATTCTGTCATGTGGATGTTTCATGCCAAAGGATTGATCACTGTCTCAAAAGATGCTGTCGATGAAGAAAAACTTATGGAACTGGTTCTGGAGGCAGGTGCGGAAGACATGGTTGATGCTGAAGATATCTTTGAGGTTACGACACCTCCGGACGCATTTGAAGAGGTGCGTACTGCTCTTGAAAATGCAGGGATTACACCCGCATCCGCTGAATTAACGAAAATTCCTGAGAATTCCATTAAAGTTGAGGGCGAGAATGTACCGAAGATACTCAAATTAATGAATGATCTTGATGACCTTGATGACGCACAGAATATCTATGGCAACTTTGATATCAGCGAAGATGATATGAATAAGTATGCCGGGTAAAAATGAAAGAAGCATATCACTGTGATATTTTTTGGTGTTGATCCTGGAACGCAGGTAACCGGTTACGGTATTATCCGTTCCCAAGAAAATACAATACATTTTGAAGATGCAGGGATTATAACGACTCCGAAAAAGTCTTGCCTGTCTGAAAAGCTTGAGTATATCTACGATGGTTTATTGCAGAAGATGAAGGAATTTTCTCCGGAATGTGTCTCTGTCGAACAGGCATTCTATGCGAAGAACGTAAATACAACTCTGGTGCTTGGCCATGCAAGGGGAGTCGCACTTCTTGCAGCAAAGAAATCAGGTGCGGAAGTCGTCGAATTTACGCCCCGGGAAATTAAAAAAGCCGTTGTCGGTAATGGGAATGCAGACAAATCACAGGTTGCCTTTATGGTAAAAACTATCCTGCGATTGCCGGATAAAGACATTAAAACAGATATGTATGATGCGTTAGCAACTGCTATTTGTGCTTTTAATAATTATAGAACCATCCAATACTAATTTATTATGTATTGCTTATTGTGTAAACTCTTTCAACCTGGTATATTTCGTTTTAGCTGTAAAAATAATATAATACCGAAAGGAACATCCTTTGTACGAATACATTAAAGGTGTGTTGGAAGAGACTTCTCCCGAATATGTTGTTATAGATGTTGGTGGTACAGGGTATGAGATTCTTGTTCCGCTATCGACCTCTGAGGCGTTACCGGTACAAGGTGAAGAAGTAAAAATCTATACGCATTTTCATGTGCGGGAAGACACTCAGAAATTGTATGGTTTTATTACAAAGGCAGAGAGGGAGGTCTTTCGTAAACTGCTCACTATCAGTAAAATCGGACCTAAAGTCGCTCTGAATGTTCTCTCAGGACTTTCAGTAAAGGATATTGTATATTCAGTTCAAACACAGGATGCTTCACGATTGAAAGCAATATCCGGTATCGGTCCCAAGACTGCTCAGCGACTTATCATGGAATTGAAAGGAAAGCTTGCGGAAAGTGATGTTGATCTGCCGGAACTATCACGAAAAGGAGATTCCGGAGGGGAAGTCCCTATATCACTGAGAAATGACGCTTATGCAGCCATGATTTCACTTGGATATAATGAATCACAGGTAATAAATGCACTTGTGCGTGTTGAACAGGCGATTGAACCGGATGCGCCGGTAGAGGAGTGGATTAAGAAAGCGTTGCAAGTTATATAAAAACAAGTAAAAATTAACAACTTTAAATTAGCAATTATCAATATTAAATTGTCAAGCTTAAATAAGTGAAGAGATAGGTATGAATTACGGTAATGATATCGCTGACCGTTTAATGAATTTTGCTATACGTATAATTAAAATTGTTACAAAATTGAATAATAATTTCGTAGAAAAACATATAGCAGGACAACTTTTACGTTGTGGAACATCATCGGGGGCTAATTATGAAGAAGCTCGAGGTGCGGAATCACGCAAAGATTTTATTCATAAAATGGGAGTTGTTCTAAAGGAATTGAAAGAGTCAAGATTTTGGTTAAAATTAACTT
>CBDVBE010000546.1:0-3163 GCA_965372145.1 uncultured bacterium
CTGCAAAATCGTTATTAAAGAACATGATCAGTTTCGTGCGGCTTAACCTTTCAGTTACGCCGTTTCCAATGACAGGCCCTTTTGATATGGTATTCGTCAGGAATGTGATGATATACTTCGATAATACCGTCAGAAGCCGGTTACTTGAAGATGTTTACAGGCTTTTAGGGAATGGTGGATTTTTGTTCGTGGGACATGCCGAGAGTTTGACAGGGTCGCTCCATAACGGACTTAAAAAGTACTCGAATTCGGTGTATGTTAAAGGTTGAAAGTAAAGAGATACGGGCACTTTGCAAAGAAGAATTGTATGGAAACGGAGAAGGTAAAGAATATTCTGGTTATTGATGATGAAGAGATTGTCTGCACTGTGCTGCGGACTATGTTGGAAAAAGCCGGTTATAAAGTAGAAACGTGTTTCAATGGTAATGAGGGTATTAAACAATTTCGAGATGGTCACTTTGATGTGGTCATTACAGATATTTTGATGCCAAAAAGAGATGGTATTGACACGATTGTGGCATTACGGCAAATTGAACCAACAGTAAAAATTCTAGCAATATCAGGTGCACAACGAAGTGAGACGCTTCTGGAGATTGCGAATATTTTCAATGCGGATGCTACTCTTAAAAAACCATTTACAAGGGAAGAAATACTCGAAGTTGTAAAAAAAATAATTTTGGCAAAAGGGCACACTTACCTGTAGGTAAGATTTGCCGGAGTATTGAGTGGCTACAATGGAAAACAGGAAAAGCAATAGAATTATCTGTAATCAGGGATACCTGTCATGAATAAAGAACCGCATAAGGAATTTAATAAATTACTTGACATAATTCACTTTACAGAGAGTGTGTCTGCAAAGATATATGGCCTTCATAAAGAGGATGACATATATGCAACGGTGAAAGGGGAATTTAAAAAATCAAAAATTCATCGAACGGTAATTTTAAAATTATCTGATGATGCCTCTCTGTTACATATTGTTGCATCATCTTTATCGTCAAAGAAAATGAGTGAATCGGAGAAAATAGGCAAATTCCGTATGAACACTTTCACCATAACGTTGAGCAAATCAAAGACCCTCAGACGAGTCATACAGAACAAGGAGACATTTCAATTTAGTATAAAAGAACTTGTCGGTGAATTATTTCCCAGGACGTTAGTTGATCTGATCTGGAACGGGGCTGGATTAAAAAACAGGAGTGGTATCCTTACCCCGTTAGAAAAACAGGGAAAAGTAATAGGCGCCTTCAGTATAAGCAGTCCGGCGCTTGCGGAACATTTCATCCCGACAGTAAGAAACTTTGCCCGGCATATCTCGACCGCATTGGAACTGGCTGATAGTTACAGAGTAAGAAAGGATACGGAAAATACACTAAAACAGTCAAAAGAAGAGGCTGAAGACGCTTACCGGCAACTGGAAAATGCTATCAGTCATGCAAATCATATGGCCGTGCAGGCAGAGATAGCAAATATTGCCAAAAGTCAATTCCTGGCCAATATGAGCCATGAAATCCGTACACCCCTAAACGGCATCGTCGGCATGGGTGAATTGCTGCTCGGCACCGAATTAACGCGCGAGCAGAAAGAATACCTGGAGATAGTAGTAACGTCCGGTAAGTCATTGGTTTCAATTGTCAATAATATCCTTGATTTCTCAAAAGCCGAATCGGGGAGGATGGCACTGGAAGACACGAAATTCAATACACGGGAAACCATTGAGGATGCGATGCATGTTATCGCAAAGAGCGCCTATGATAAAGGATTGGAATTCGCGTGTGTTATTCATAATACCATACCCGACTGGCTGCGCGGTGATCCTGACCGCCTGCGGCAGGTACTGATAAATCTCGCCGATAATGCGGTGAAATTCACCGCGTCCGGTGAAGTCACTATTAATGTATCTGTCAAGCAAGAAACCGGAACCCATACCTTTATCCATTTCTCAGTAGCAGATACGGGAATCGGTATTGCAGAAGAATGCATTGAGAGTATTTTTGAGCCGTTTTCACAGGTCGATCCTTCATCAACGCGTCAATATGGCGGTACGGGACTCGGCCTGGCAATTTTAAACAAAATTGTAACAGCAATGGGTGGTGCTATAGATATTGCAAGTACCGTTGGAAAAGGATCTCGATTTTCCTTTACCATTCCTTTCAAAAAGATGGCCTGTTTTCATGAAGAAAAGAGCATGGCTGTTTCCGGGATACCGAGCAAACGGTTTTTGGTGGTGGACAACCATTATGCATCACGTCAGGCACTTTGTGAATACCTCAGGTATTGGGAGTGCCGTTTCAGCGAAGCTTCCGACGGGAGTGAGGCGCTCAACATACTCCTTGATGCTGCCAAAAAGGGTGTCCCGTTTGATATTGCGCTCATTGACTGCCAAATGCCCGGAATGAATTACGAAGAACTGCTGACACGTATTAAAAGAAATACGGTAATAACGGGAACTAAAATAATAACGGTGATTCCCATTGGTAAAAGTACTGATGTGAATAAACAGTGCAAGGAAAAATTGCAGGATATTATTTCAAAGCCGCTTAAACAACAGCAGCTCTATGAGAGCTTCAGCCGGTGTGTAAAACCTGATGAACACCATTTTGATAAACACCAATATAATGAATATCAGGGATCATTACAACCTGTTGCAGCACGTGAAGGTTCAAATTCAAGTCGTATACTTCTGGTTGAAGACAGCGAAATAAATCAAAAAGTGGCGTACCATATTTTGAAAAAACTTGGTTTTTCTGCAGACATTGTCTCCAGTGGAAACGAAGCGGTAGAGCTGCTTGGCAAGAAACAGTATAATCTTGTGCTTATGGATATACAGATGCCTGAAATGGATGGGTTTGAGACAACAGCGTATATCCGTAATCCGGATTCTTCCGTACTTGATCATACTGTCCCCATTATTGCGATGACCGCCTATACCGGTCAGGACAACGAAAACCTGTGTGTTGAGGCGGGAATGGATGGCTATATTGCGAAACCTGTCCAACCTGCGAAACTTGGTAAAATAATTAGAAAGTATTTGTCTAAAACCGGCAACAACGAAACTCAGACAGAAGATAGCGCCGGTGTTCAGGAAGACGATGTCCTTGATCGCAGGGATTTACTCAATCGTCTGGGTGGTGATGAGGTGTTGTTTGAGGAAATTATCAGC
>CBDVBE010000547.1:0-3159 GCA_965372145.1 uncultured bacterium
ATATTTCAATGAATTGCAACTTAACCAAGTAAATTTATGAATTAATCAGGCTAAGCGTATATCTCAAAAAGTATGCCATTTAGACAATGATGCTTTTATAGACTGCACAAAAAGTATATATTATAGAGCTTAAAATATTAATTAAGTTTATTAACGTATACGGGTTAATTTAAAAAGGAACTGTTCATGCATCCTGTGGTTTTTCAATTTGGAAAAGTAGTTATTCACTCATACGGACTGATGCTTGCGTTATCATTTTTGCTGGCGATCTGGTTTTCCGGCTGGCGGGCAAAAAGGAACGGTCTTGATCCGACCGTTGTATCTGATATCGGATTCTGGATAATTCTTTCTGCAATTCTCGGATCACGATTGTACTATGTGATTCTCCATTTTGGCGAGTTTAAAGGTGATTTACTTGGTATATTTAACCCGTTTCATGGCGACACTCTCGGTATCGGCGGGCTTGTCATGTATGGCGGTCTTATTGGTGCGATATTGGCAGGAGTCGCTTTCTTTAAAATAAACAAACTGCCGTTTCTTCCCTAAGCTTATGCGTGTGCACCAGCCTTCGCATTTGGTATCTTTCTCACCCGTATCGGCTGTTTCCTCAATGGCTGCTGTTATGGAAAACCCACCGAGGCCTGGTTTGGCGTCCATTTCCCGGCAATGTCTCCGGCCGGAAGTTATATGATTCATCAGCATGCCTCAAAATTGATTGCCTCGCAGCTTTTTCTTTCCGCAGGTGGTTTGCTGATAGGACTTGTTGTTCTTGCTGTTGCTACAAGAAAAATATTTACCGGCTTTCAGTTTTATTTAACCGTGGTATTGTATTCAATTCTCCGTTTTCTGGTTGATTTCACCCGGTACTATTCAGAAGATGAAAAAATTGCCTCCCTGAGCCATAATCAGATTGTGTGTATCATTATCTTTGTCGTTTTTATGGGTTTAATAGTTAAGAATATTATCTTTGAGCCGGAAGAAGATGATAACGATGGCCTTGATTTAGAGCAGCCTGCTGAAGAGATACAATGATCGTAATTACTCAAAAAGTTGTGGAGAATCGGATTAATGTTCGTTATTGTGTTAATGCGTGAATGCGTGATTGCGTGAATGCGTGAAGCAAGAAGCGTTAAGAAAGAAAGAGAAACTATATACGAACGACGAGATACGCTCACCATTTAATAGCAATTACTTTCGAATTCCCACAAGATATTGAGTAATTACCTGTTCTGTCCTGAATTTGTTATTTCAGTTGAAAAACATACCGGTTTTGTTGTACAATAATAGAGAACTGCCATGTACACACATCGCAGCGAACACCTCTTGGACCCACATCATTTGATATGTTTGATTAATTTTAACAGAATTTCAACTATGAAAAAGCTGATTGTAATAATCACTCTTATAATTTTTTCCGCTTCTGCAAAAAACACGAATGAAAAGCATCCGTTCAGTGTGAATGCGTTGAAGTATCTGCTTGAGCGAAAAGAGTATGACCGGTTTGATTTTTATATTTCCAGCTATCTTCGGCAGCATCCTGATACAGCAGTGTTGCACCTTTTACAAGGGTATCGGTATTTTGAGGAGGCACGATGTTACCCTTCAAGAGAGGTCTATCGGAGAGAACATCCAACAGGCGGCATTCCCCGTAAGTATCCAAAACATTTTGTCACTCCCCTTTCTCACCGCTCAGCGAAGGTCAAGGTGGCCTACGATAAGGACCTGGTAGATAAAGCGTTTGCCGCAATGCGTAAGGCGCGGTTTTATGAGCCGGAACGGGAGGATATTTATCTGGGTTTGTGCCACATGGCAGTTGAGTCAAATCAACCCGAAGTAGTGGCGTATGAGATAAAGCGGTATATTCAGAAATTTGGAAAAAGTGAAGAACTGGCTACTCTGGTAAGCGATTATTCCCGCAAACAGGATGTTTCTGCTGATAATAACGAAATGGTTACTCTGCTCAATGCAATGCAGACATGGTATCCGGATAATAGTGATATAACAGCAGAATTAGGTAAATATTATTACGATGCCGGGATACTTGATAGTGCCTATTATTTTATCATGCGCGCCCTGGATTGTGACAAGGACAATCCAAGGGTGTATGAGCATGCAATCAGGCTTGCGTCATCAAAAGGAAATTTCGCAAAGGCCTGTTCACTGTCGCTGCATTGTTATTCTTTATCTGACAATATTCTCTATTTGGAACAGGCGGCACTCTATGCGCTTACCTTTGATTCAACCCGTGCGGTCGGTCTTTATAATAAAATTGTTACCTTACCCGGTTATGTTGATTCACTCTCAATCATACGGGATATTTTTCGTGATTATCTCTCCGATCCTAAAGCTGAAATAGTAAAGAAATTTTTTGCCGGGGAGCTGTTTCATTGCAACTTCCCGCTGTTTGAGATCCGGTACAAGCGTGATCGCGACAAGGTTTCCTATTATCAATATAAAGCAAGTGCTTTCTATGCTTATGCCATGTATGACAGTGCGGCCTATTACAATTTGAACTTATTACGGAGTATAAGCTATAAAGATAAACAGGTGGCTGCAGCCCTGTTTAATCTCGCTGCCGAGTACTATGCATTAGGAAAATACAGCCTTTCGTATCACCGTTTTCTCGATCTGTGCCGGTTCTACAAAGGAGGGCGCGATGTCGCTGTCCGGTATGCTTTGGGTTTGAACTGCGAACAGTTCGGGGATTTAACAAATGCGAGGCGGCACTATCGTTACGTTATACGGCATCCGAATAAGCAATATAACACCACATACCAATTACAGGACCTCGCCAGTACCCGTCTCAAAGAAATAGGTAAAGACAGTGTTGTGTCATATCGGTAGTAACCCTCTCCGCCTTCGGCACCTCCCCCTTATAAAAAGGGGAGGATGAATACCTCCTCCGCCTGCGGCATCACCCCCGTGTAATGGGGGTTCAGTGAATATCGAGTAGGGGAATTTCGAATTTTGAAGTATCTGAACTCAGTAAAAAACTTAAAATTGACAATTACAAATCGCAAATTTCTTTCCCTTTCTTATCCTCCTCGTCCTCCTCCTCGTCCTTCGTCCTCGAAAAAGAATCGAGGACGAGGAGGATGGGCGAGGACGAGGGATTTTAACAGTATGTTAAGCAGAGGGGCATGGAAATGGCCACTGCAC
>CBDVBE010000548.1:0-3158 GCA_965372145.1 uncultured bacterium
GTAAGTGCTCCTGCGGAAGCACCTGCTGCTGAAACCACACCGGAAAAAAAAGTAGAAGAAAAGAAAGAGGAAGCACCTGCTGCTGAAACCACACCGGAAAAAAAAGCAGAAGAAAAGAAAGAGGAAGCACCTATTGCTGAGACGACACCGGAAAAAAAGGTGGAAGAAAAAAAGGAGGAAACACCTGCGGATGATGCCAAAGCTGTAAAGGACTCTTCGGTTTCAGAGCAAACAGATAGTGAGGTAAAAGAGGAAGCAAAAACGGTTGAAGAGAGTGCGCAAAGTAGTGAAGCGGTCGATACCACAGTTGGTGCCTTAACAATAGTCACTGTTCCGGAGAGTGCGGTTGTTATTTTTGACGGTGCGGTTAAAGGGAGAACACCTGTAGTAATCAGTGATATTGTCCCGGGCAAACATACCATTCTTCTGAAAAAGAAGGGGCATTTTGCTAAAAAAGCAACAGTGAATGTGATCGGCGGCAGTGAGAATGAATTGACCTTTGAACTGGCTAAACCGGTACACCTGTCGATAAGCAGTGAACCTGCAGGTGCCGCTGTCAAGATGAATAAAAAAGAGGTGGGTACAACGCCTTTTATGGATGGTAAATTGAAGCCGGGTATGTATGATGTCACTATAACTCTTTCAGGATATAAAGAGGAACAGCATACCGTAACGCTTGGAAGCGGAGAACGGGATTCAATGCATGTCACACTTATGCCGCTTTCAGAACCTCCTGAGGATACTTCCGCTGTTATTGAGGAGAAGGAGGATAAGAAGGATAAATCACGATTGGCTTCCATATTGGACAAAGTCGCTCTTGGTGTTTTCCTTGGTTTCAGTCTGATAATTCTATTAATTGAGTTGACACAGGATAAATAAGAGGACGTTCTCTTTGTATCGCCTAATGGATGAGTCTGTGTTCTTTCGAGGTATTCTCAGCCTTCTTTTCATTGCTATTCTCAGTTATTCCCAAATGGTGCCGGTTACGGGTGGTACATTTACCATGGGCAACGGCTTCGGTGACAATGACGAGAAACCTACGCATACCATTACCCTTTCCCCATACAAAATCGATTCGCGTGAAGTTACTTTTGCTATGTATGATTCCTGTGTTAAAAAAGGTGCCTGTGCGCCTGCCCATTATGATGACGGGAAATGCCTGATGTGGACATCGTCGGGAATACGCAAAGTACGTGTTCCCCTGAAATACCGTTCCCCGGATTATCCCGTGGTTTGTGTGTCCTGGCATCAGGCCCGACAGTACTGCCGGTCTAAAGGCAAGAGGCTCCCTACAGAGGCCCAGTGGGAATATGCGGCACTCGCCGGTAGCCGGAAATCCTATGCCTGGGGGAATCAAACACCGAACTCGTCACGGTGCGTCCGGGCATCAAACAACAAACCCGCCAAACCCGCCGGTTTTCAGCATAACGGCTGGGGTATCTATGATATGACGGGTAATGTGTGGGAATGGACCCGTGACCGGTACGCAAAGGATTATTATTCCGTTTCTCAGAAGCAAAACCCCTCAGGTCCGACCGTTGGCAGATACCGCGCGATCAGGGGAGGAGGGTGGTACAGCACTGCCAAACAGCTTCGTATAAAAAACAGGCAATGGTTTATACCGGAATTCGGTGAGGTAAGCATAGGAATACGGTGCGTAAAATGAGAACAGTAGCTCTGATCAGTGTTATACTGGTAAGTACCTGTTGGATACAACTGCCGGCGCAGCAGCAGGTCACAGTCGACCGGTATGGCCGGAATATTCAGGTGGACGGCTACCTGATGGAATGGCATGAAAAGGATGTTGATACCTGCCAGGGTACCGTATCGTTTATGTGGGATGTTATAAACACTTCAATCGGGCTGGCCGGCTATATTCGATACCGGTATGATGATTCGTGCTCGAAGATTGGGATACAGGTATATCCGCAGATGGGTTCCATGCACAGGTTCCGGACAATGGATGTCGATACCCATTCTGTCGAGCAATTCCTGTATGCGGTTGATAAATCCGGGGATAATGGTGATACCACTGTCATTGCCGAATGGCTGCTTCCCTGGGAGCAGGTGACACTTGACCCGATGGGACGTTATGAAATTGGTCTTGTCAGCTTTAATTCCTGCGAAGATACTGCACCTCCGATTATTTTCACAGGCAGTAATGTCGCTGATGAAGGAAAGATCGTGACGAACAAAATAATTGTTCAGATTATCATTATTCTCATTTTGTTTATATCATTTATTGTGCTTAAGACGCGGGCGCGGAAATTGTATAAGAAAAAATAACCCCTTGAATTATTTCTGTTTCCATTCAGAAAGGTTCCACTCCAATAACCGCTCAAGGTTTTCGATTTCCGGTGTGTAAAAAGCATGTAAGATAGTGCGGGTAGATGAAGACAGCGGTTCATATTTACCGTCAATGAATCGTTCAAAAGGGTTGTTTTGATAAGTGATATGCACGATAGCGAGAAACTCGAAAAGGGCGTAGAGAAAAGGTGAATTGTTATTTTTAAAAGAATTGTGCGTGCGGATAAACAACTGCTCAGGTGGGAAAAGGTCAATATACCGCTGCAACTGTTTGACATAGAGCCCCTGGGAAAGATAGCCCCAGTTCGGCTTTTTATCTTTAAATTCATCACGAACAGCCTCTTCAAAACTACGGGGCTCACCGCCACCGTCACGCCGCTGCACGTATTGAGAATACGCCCGGTCTATCGGATTCCGCAGTAAGAAAATGAGTTTAATTTCCGGATTGTACTGGCAAATACGCTGTGCTGCTTTTTGATGAGGGAGATAATTGGGTGTTCCTTCACCGGTAATTTGCGATGGCTTACTGTCGCAGAACAACTCATGATAGGAATCGTAGTTGACAGGATTATTCTCAAACACTTTGTTATTAGTAAAGAAATGTGCCTCTTTTTTTTGGTAGAAGAAAATCTGGGGGTGTTCTTTCAGCAGATAAAATAATGCAGTGGTTCCTGAACGTTAAGCGCCTGCTATAATGAAATCAATTCGGAATTCCATGATAGTTCCCTGTTAACGACGTTTCTCACCAGCTTGACTGGGGCAGAAACCTGGATGGAAGGCTTTGATATTGTATTAATTTTTATGGGGGTATCTCCTTGACTGGAGTAACCCCTACCCATTGTGTTCCTTGG
>CBDVBE010000549.1:0-3140 GCA_965372145.1 uncultured bacterium
GTTTGATGCTCCAAAAGCTGCTTCTATAAATTTTCAAACAGGTACATTAATTATAGCCGATTATCAAACAGCTTATTTATATTGTATTTATATCATAGGTATTTCTATATTCGACTGGTTGTCAGGATTTTATAGGTTAGAGGCTCTATTGATTTTACCCAATGATGATTTGTGGATTGCGCAGGAAAATGAGGTTTATATTTACCGGTAAAATAGAAAAGCCCCTTATCCAAAGGGGCTATCGCATAACATTATTGTTATTTTCTTTAATAGAGGTCGTGACTGTTCCCGTTGTAGTCTTTAAAACATAATTTTCTTGAAGTTGAGTTAATATATATAGAATTATTCGGAGGATTTGATCTTTCTTCCAGTTTAATATAATCCGCTTTAATAGTCCCGCCTACATCCAGTTCCTCACTGGGACTGGTTGTTCCTATTCCGACATATCCGTTAGAATCTTTAATCACCAGTCGCCAACTGCCGTTATTATAAACACCGATATAAGCTTCCGCATCCGTACCTCTGCCCAAAAAGGAGATATTACTTGTGGGGGTACCTGATTTGGTCAGCCACAGGCCTCCGCCGCCGGATGCTCCGCTTCCCCGTATTCTGCATCTGCCGCACGCATCCACCGGATAGCCGGGACTTGAGGTTCCGATACCTATTTTTTTACTGGTTTTTAAATCCACATTGGGATCGCTGCCGGTTACTCCTATCCAACTTGCCATAATAAACCTCCGTTTTGTGTTATAAGTTCCCGGTATATTCTATATACACCGGAGTGAGATATTTCAATCAATTTTTCATTGGTAAAGACACGGAATTCCCTCTTCCCGGATAAAATCTCCGGGACAATATTCATCAATCAGAGGAAATGAAAAAGTGATCGGCGTTGAAAAAACAACCATGCATTGCGCAATACATGAGGAAACAATTCTTCTTATATTGTTAAGTCTAATGCAAAATGATTAGTAAATCAACTAAATAGTGTCGTGTTTGTAATAAAGTGTTTACCTCCGAGGTAAACACTTTATTCGTTTATGTCGGTCATTTGTAAAATTGTTCGTGACTTTGATTCCTGGAAAACTAAATAATTAGTAACCGTTCACAGGTTCAGGGGTTCATGGTTGAAATCCAAAATCCAAAATCCAAAATCCAAAATTATCGTATAACACCCCGGTATCTTTTAACCACATTTGCCTGTTTTATGACTATATTTATAGTTAGGTGGGGAGTTACAGTATGTTGAGCGGGAGGACATGATAGTGGACTATCCGCTCCTACATAATGTTATCCAGGAGCTTGCGTATTCAGTTTCAGGGATTACGTAATTGTAACTCTTTTTGTATGGGAGAGTGTCATGAAAGCGAGATTTTTACCGCTCTTCGCGGTTTTAATGCTAATCCCCACTATACAGGCAAAAATCACCACCGAACTTCCTAAACAAGATATTTCTGTCACCCGTATCGGAAACAGTTCTTCATTTCCCGATGCAGTAACATTCGGCTTGCCCGGAGAGCCTGAATTACCGGTGTATTATGCTACTATTCTCCTTCCCCCGGATGCTGACCTGAACACGGTTTCTGTTTCTATTGAAAGTGGCAAGGAAATACTTCTGAATGGGATACATACGGTCAAACCTGTTCTGCCTCATGTTACTTCAGGTGGCCTGGTCGCGCTTGAGGGTAAAACGAATCTCAGGAATGGGAAAGATGAGACTGTTTATTCTTCGGATGCATTTTTCCCGCGAAATTTCATTCGATTTGTACAGACTGGTATGTTACGGGATTATAAACTTGTTAATATTGCGGTACAGAGATACAAGTACAATCCTGTGTCCGGTGAATTGAAGTCTCTTACCTCAGGGAAATTAATCGTTGATTATAAGAAAGAATTAAAGAGGCCTTCACTCAATCATGGCGTTCCGGAGAACGCTCGAAATACGGTCAGGGACCTGGCGGTAAATTATGATGAAATGGCCGGAGAATACGCATCACTCCGGGTTTTACAACAGACCGGATATGCGATTATTACCACCTCTTCAATAAAGAGTTCATCCCAGGTTATTGACGAGTTTGTCACGGTGAAGAAATCCGAGGGGTACGATGTTGAAGTGGTAACGGAATCCGCCTGGGGCGGCGGTACCGGTGATGACGCCATGAATAAAATCAGAAACTGGTTAAAGAGCAATTATCGTGAACGTGCAATTGAGTATGCATTTTTCCTGGGGAGTGCTGACGTATCCAGCCAGGTGCCTATGACCTGGGGACCCACTGCTTCTAATAAAACACCCCTTATTGATTACTGCTATGCTGACCTGACCGGTGAAACATGGGATGTGAGTAAAAACAGGTTTTATGAGTATGGCGAGGAGGGTGTTGCAGATAACAGGTACGATAAGTATGCGGAAGTGAATGTAGGGCGGATCCCGGTATACAGCAATAACGTATCTGAAATGGATTACTGCCTTGAAAAGATAATCCGGTATGTCACGGAAGATGCACTGAGTGCTGAATCCTGGAGATTTGAAGTGTTTATGGCACTTCATTCGTTTGGTGATGCTCAAAATGGGTATAGTTTTGGTGATTATATCAATAGAAATCTTATTTCCGGAGATTGGAGCTGCTACAGGATCTATGATGCCGCTGTACTGGGTGCTGAAGCTTACCCCTGTTCCTACGCGAAAACAAAAGAGTGCTGGTCGGCCGGTAAATTCGGTTTGATGATTTGCCAGGGGCATGGTCTGGTTACCTTTGCCGAGCAGGCCATTAATACAAGTACTGCACAGCAGCTTTCTGATGACTATCCCTCACACTGTTTTAATGTAAGCTGTCATAACGGAAGGCCGCAGGATGGTACGAACGTGTCCTATGCACAATTCAGGTATGCCGGTATCTCGGCAATTGGCTCTGCAGTTCAGATCTGGTACAATCAGAGTACTGCCAGTTACGGGAGCTCTGCTGCGGGTAATGATTTTGGGTATGTCTATTTTAAACATCTGATACAGAGTAAACTGCCTGCTGCCGCAGCTTTTAATAAATGCCGCTCGGAGCTGCCTATTTCCGGTACCTCAGACTGGCAGAACTGCACGGAGCTTAACCTGTATGGGTGTCCGGCTGTAGGTGTGTATACCTATGATG
>CBDVBE010000550.1:0-3128 GCA_965372145.1 uncultured bacterium
AAATATGAACAGGCATGTAACCAAAATCCCCATTAACGACAAATTGTACTTCATTGTGTTCCCTTTATTCAATTAAAATGTAAAAGTTGTTTATATTTTTTTGATACATTTATTTTCTCTTCAGCATCGAAATAAAACGGATTAAAGATGCTGCCGTACTAACAGGTAACAACAATTTACCTGCATATACCATTTGATAGTTCCAGGCTGAATAACTATTTTCATAATCATTTTTTACTGGAGTTATTAAATCCCGAGGCTTTTCATCTTCCGCCATAACGTAGTCACATGTATCCCAAGTTTCTGTGCGGTTTCCTGTTTATTGTAATGACAGAGCGCCAGAGTCTCTTCAATACGTAAGCGTTCGAATTCCTCGATATTCTGAGGAGCCTCTGAACCACCTGCGGCAGGTGATGCGCTCTCCATGAGGAGATAATCCGGCAGATGGGATTTTTCAACAACGACTGAAGGGCACATGATAATTGCATGTTCAATAATATTTTGCAACTCTCTGATATTACCGTTAAATTCGTGTCGCATGAGAATCTGAAGAGCTTCATCACCAATATGGGTTATCTCTTTTCGATAGAGGCCGTTGAAATGTGCAATGAAATGCTCAATGAGTAACGGAATATCCTGCCGCCGTTTCCTGAGGGGTGGTAGTTGCACGGTGAGCACATTGATGCGGTAAAACAGATCCTTTCTGAAATCGTTGTTTTTTACCAACAGGTCAAGATCCTGGTTGGTGGCGGTAATGATACGCACATCGGCCTTTTCAGAGGCCACGGCGCCGAGGGGTTCAAAGGTTTTTTCCTGCAGTACCCGCAGGAGCTTTGCCTGCATCGCTTTTGAGATATCACCTATTTCATCAAGGAAAAGGGTGCCTCCTTTAGCCAGGGTAAATCGCCCCGGTTTGTCCTTCTTCGCATCAGTAAAGGCCCCTTTTTTATAACCGAACAACTCAGATTCGAGCAGTGTGTCCGGCAGTGCACTGCAGTTAACCGGGACAAACGGGCCGGACGCCCTGTCACTGAGGTTATGAATTGCCCTGGCAAGCAGTTCCTTGCCGGTACCGCTTTCACCGATAATGAGCATGGTGCTGTTGCTTCTAGCCATGCTCGGTAAGACATCGAATATCCTCAGCATGGCATTGTCTTTGGTAATGATATCGGCAAAGGTGTGTTTACCAAGCAGCTCTTTGCGCAGCTCCTCAAGAGGACTGAGGTCGCGAAAAGTTTCAACACCGCCTACGACCTTGCCTCTTGTCGTTTTAAGCAGCGCTGTTGAGATACTGATAGGGATCTTTTTTCCTTTACTGTTTACAATATGAACCGTTGTATTAATGCATGGTTTTCCTGTGGATAGTGTATGTTCCAGTGCACAGTTGTTCTGGCAGATATTTGCCCGGAACACTTCCCAGCACCGGCGTCCGATAGCTTCCTTTTTAGATATACCGGTAATACGCTCGGCAGACCTATTAAAAGATGTAATAATACGCTGCATGTCTACCGTGAAAACACCGTCAGCGATGGAATCGAGAATGATTTCCCGGAATGCCTGTTGGTTGGTTGTCATAAACAAATCGAATTTTATGGTATATAGGCTGTTCCTTGAAAATTTATATCGTGCGCATAATGAGAGTAAGCATCCGGCGTATATTTGTGAGCGTTTGTAATGTTCGAAAAATAATCATTCCCAAATTTCCGGATGATGGTTTGCAATTATCCCTGAAAAAAGGTATGAAAGCTCCTTGATAAACAAACAGTAGGAAATTCATTTGCACTGTTTGTTATACTCGCAGTGTATAACATTATGTAGGAGTGGATAGGCCACTATCGTGTCCTCCCGCTCAACATACTGTTATGCATGTTGTTTACTCATTCTTGACAATAGGAAAATGAATGGAATTGATGCGACGGAGAGTATCGCACAAATCTTAAAAGTCAATTCCAGCCCTATGGTATCACCCAGAAAGCCGACAAAAAGAACCATGAGTGAACCGATGCTGAAACTGATTGTCATATACACACTATTGAAAAAAGAAGGTCGGCCTGAATTGGTGTCCTGGATAAGAGCGAGCATGACAGGCCCGGGCGCAAACAGGAAAAAACCCATGAGAATGAGAACAGGGATCATTACATTGCTGCCGGAATTGACAAAGAGCCACATGAGTACCGGATTTGCAATACCTGCGATAAGAAGCGTGTTTGTTTTGCCAATTTTGTCAGAAACAAAACCTGCCAGAAGCGTGCCGACAGCCCCTCCCATTTGTAACATTGATATTGCAATTCCCTGAATCCAGACCGATTCACCTTTAGTATCAAGGTATTTTGCAAGGTACAGCACTAAACCGGATTTAATTCCCGCCCTGAATAGAATATATCCTCCAATGACAATGAAAAACGGTACAAATCTTCTCATTGTTTTTCTAAGGCCGGTTTTTCCCCGGCTGTAATCAAATTTGTCACTTATTTTTATATTCTTCAATTTGAAATAGAGCACAGCAGATGCCACTAATCCCAGGGGCATAACACGCCAGGAACCTTCCAGGCCCCACAGGGAAATCGCTGCGGTAATGATCAGTGGACCAAGAGTTCTGGCAGTTTCTCCGCCGAACATATAAAAACTCATGCCGGCGCCTGTTTTTCCTCCGGAAACTTGTTTTATCATAACCGGTGACGGTATGTGGAAAAATGTCGAACTGATACCGGTAACAAAGAGCAGAATCAATAACACCGGGTAGACAGGAGCAACACCAAGTAAACTCATAGTCACCGCGCTGATTCCCGGAGCCGCTATCACACAATAGCGTATGGACATTTTATCAGCGATAAGACCGACAACGGGATTCAGCAATGATGGTGCCCGTAATGCAAGGTCCATAAAACCGGCAATAAATAAGGTGATATTGAATTTGTCTATGAGAAACGGCAGCATCGGCGCCAGAAATGATGTGTAGATATCATGGAACATGTGTCCCATGGAAATGGTGATGATATTTCCGTTTTGAAAATTCTGTTTCTTCATTGCGTAGCACACTTTCATATTCTCTAATTAATGTCTGTCCGGAAACGTCATTCCCGCATGTTTTTGGCGGGCGAAGTGCTCCGCAGGGGTGAATCCATGCC
>CBDVBE010000551.1:0-3073 GCA_965372145.1 uncultured bacterium
CCTTATCAGATTCCTTTCTAAAAAACAAGAAAGCAATCTGTAAGGTACTAATGTATTATTGTTTCCTTATTTAAATTCTTCCGGAATATGAAAGACATAAGATAAGAGAAATATACCGCTTTACCTTCTGCCCATTGCCTCCTGTTGTCAGCTCTCAAGCTCCTTCAAACTCTTCTGCAACTTTTCCAGATTTACCAGTATCCCCTGATATTTCTCCTTCTCTTTAGCAACCACTGCTTCAGGTGCTTTTTTAACAAAGCCGTCATTTTCAAGGCGCTTTTGGGTACCGGAAGCGATTTTTTCCAGATGGGCAATCTTTTTTGTCAGTCGATCAATCTCAATATTTTTATCGATGAGGCCCTCGAGTTCAAGGAATACCTGAATTCCTTTCACCACACCCTGACCTGCAAAACCGGGTTTGGCGGCATGACAGTCAATAGTCGTTCTGTCGAGTTTTGCAAAGAGGTTAATGAGGGGAATCTGAGAAGAAAGCCAGTTCGAATCATCTTCAGAAGTTGGAATGATAACGGCACTTCCTTTCTTCTCCGGCGGCACATTGTTCTCAGAACGGATTGTTCGAAGGGCAACAATAACCTCTTTGAGCAGTGAAAAATTTTGAATGATATCTTTATCTATTCCGGCCTTCTCAACCTGCGGGAAGGCTGCGGTCATAATGCTTTTGGTTTCAATAACACCCGGATAGGAAACTTTTTCCCGTAAATATCCCCAAATTTCTTCGGTAATAAACGGCATAATCGGATGAAGCAGTTTTAAGATATTCGCGAGCAGGTAACTGCAGAGATTCAACGCGTTTTCTTTGCGGTTCGGATCATCATCCTGATACAGATCCGCTTTTTTTGCTTCAACATACCAGTCACAGTAATCGTGCCAGGTGAAGTCATAAATAATGCGGCACGCTTCATTAAGCCGGTATGAATCTATGGCGGTACGATAATCCTTGACGATCGTATTGAGCCTGCTGAGAATCCAGGTGTCTTCCGCTTTGTATGTATCCGCCTGGGGGAGGTGTTTAAACTGGAGTTGCGATTCGATATTACTCAGTAGAAAACGTGAGGCATTCCAGAGTTTGTTGGCGAAATTCCTTCCAATATCAAAGGTGTCTTTACTGAGAAAAACATCAGCACCCTGTGCGGTGATTATAATCATGGAGAAACGAAGTGCATCAGCGCCATATTGTGCAATTATTTCGATCGGATCTATTGAGTTGCCGAGCGATTTGCTCATTTTTTTACCGGTTTTATCGCGGACGGTCCCATGGAGCACAATATCAGTAAAGGGAAGTTTTCCGGTGCAGTATAAACCGGCCATAATCATACGTGCCACCCAGAAGAAGAGGATTTCCGGAGCCGTAACAAGTGTGTTGGTAGGATAGAATTTTTTATAGAGTGCTGTTTCTTCAGGCCAGTCCATAGTAGAGAAAGGCCAGAGCCATGATGAGAACCAGGTGTCAAGCACATCCTCATCCTGCCGTAAATTATCGGAGCGGCATGCGGGGCAGGTATCCGGTGTTTCTTCGGAAACAATAATTTCATTACAGGCATTACAATACCAGACAGGTATACGATGTCCCCACCAGATCTGGCGGGAGATACACCAGTCACGAATATTCTCCATCCATTCGATATAGGTTTTCCGCCAGCGAACAGGATAAAAAGTAATCTCATTATCGTAGGCCGCCTGTAATGCTTTCTCGGCAAGCGGTTTCATTTTTACAAACCACTGGTCCGAGTAGTATGGTTCTACCATGGTGTGGCATCGGTAGCAGTGGCCGACTGCATGGGCGTGTTCTTCGGTTTTCTCAAGAAGCCCCTCTTTTTCCATCTCTTCTACGATTAGTTTACGGCAGGCAAACCGGTCAAGGCCGATATATTTCTTTGGGATCGGGCCGCACATAACAGCGCTTTCATCCATGACAACAATCGGTTCCATTGTATGTCGCTGTCCCATGAGAAAATCATTGGGATCATGTGCGGGAGTGACTTTTACCGCTCCGGTACCGAATTCCTTATCAACAAAGTCATCGGCGATAACAGGGATTTCTCTGTTTGCAAGCGGGAGTATAACGGTTTTACCAATATGGTCTGCGAACCGCTTGTCGGAAGGATTTACTGCGACGGCAGTATCACCAAGCATCGTTTCGGGGCGGGTTGTCGCAACCATGACAGAGCCGTTTCCATCAGCGTACGGATATTTGAAATACCATAGTTTTCCCTGCATATCTTTATGTTCGGCTTCTTCGTCAGAGAGGGCCGTCTGGCAGCGCGGACACCAGTTTATAATATATTTGCCACGGTAGATGAGTCCATCGTTGTACAGAGTAATGAATACTTTACGGACAGCATTTGACAGCCCCTCATCCATGGTAAATCGTTCTCTATCCCAGTCACACGCTGTTCCCAGTTTTTTAAGTTGATTGGAAATGGTTGCATGGTATTCTTTTTTCCATTTCCAGACTTCTTCGACAAAGGCATCGCGACCAAGGTCATGACGGTTTTTACCTTCGGTGGAAAGCTTACGCTCAACAACGTTCTGCGTGGCGATACCGGCATGGTCAGTCCCCGGCATCCAGAGAGTTTCATAACCATTCATCTGTTTATATCGAATGAGAATATCCTGCACTGTATTGTTAAGTGCATGGCCCATATGCAGAATACCGGTGACATTTGGTGGTGGTATGACAATAGAGTATGCCTGTTTATCTGATGTTTCATCTGCATGGAAGCTTTTTTCGTCGATCCAGCGTTTATATACTTTTGCCTCAACCAGTGTAGGATCATATTGTTTTTGCATTAATTACTCCTGAACGTTGTACATAAGTGTATATACAATATTTATACCCTTTAAAATATATATGGTACTATTAGGTAGAAGAATGGTTACATGCAAGAGGCGGTTTAAATACCGGCTCTCTGCCAGGAGAACAAAGAGGCCGGCAGTATTGTGCACTGCCGGCCATGCTATTATAATAACGTGTAATTTAATACCGGTAGTATAAACCGCTTATTGATCTTCCTGTATTGGTATACATTATGGCATTGGATAACAATTCTGC
>CBDVBE010000552.1:0-3073 GCA_965372145.1 uncultured bacterium
GCTTCGTTATACAGGTGCTGCATACGTTCAAATGATATTGAGCCGACATGCGGGGTATGCGACTGGTTTACCTTATACAAATATTCAAGTTCTTCTAATTGTGCATCTCGGCTAGTGTGACTCATTTGCAGAAAATATCTCCTTATAATCATGCGCATGGTAACTCGCGCCATTGGGGATTACATTATCCGTCAAAATCGGTGCCAATGCTCCCGGTATAACTGTTTCCACGTCATGTTCAGCTTCAGGCCCTCCGAGGTCGGTGCGAAGCCATCCCGGATCAAGTGCATTTACTCTTACACCGGTATCTTTCAGTTCCGCCGCCATATCGAGACAATATTTATCAATACCGGCTTTTGATACACTGTAAGGTGCCATCTGCGGGATATCCTCTATTCCGGATGTGGTAATAATAACCCGGCCCCATCCCCGTTTAACCATTACCGGAATAAGTGCAGTATTGATCTGGACAATAGAAAAGAGATTAATCTGAAACAGTTCCTTCCACTCCGCAACAGATAAATCCCAGATCTCTTTCCAGTCATTCTGAATACCGGCATTATTGTATACAATATCCACATGGCCGGGGTGATCAAGAACAGCATCAATAATCAATTGCACGCTTTCTTCCGAGTCAAGTTCACCGGCAATGACCTTTGTCTCCACCGAATACGGTTTAAGCAGTGCAAGTGTTTTTTCTGCATGCTCCTCTTTACGGCCGTGAATGATCACATTGCAGTTATGCTGTGCCAGACACAGTGCTATCTGCTGACCGATTCCTCTTGTCGCACCGGTTACCAGTGCCCATTTTCCCTTCAGTCTGCTCATATTGTAATCCTGTAAATTTAAAGTTATGGTTTATTTGTTAGTAAGCGTTCACTAAACGCTGAAATTGCGATGTCCTGAGCTTGTCGAAGGGGAAATTAGAAATTTGGTATTCATGTTTTCGTACTATTTGTCCATTTAGATGGATAAAGATGAGTAGAAGCGGAATTGCTTTTGCAAATCCCTCCGCTTAACTCATCTTAATAAACATCAAATTAATATTTTCATGTTTTTGCCCAATTTCCAATTTCTAATTTCCAATTTCAAGCCGCGAACGGCTACATTTGTTATTACATTACTACTCACTATCACTTCGTAAAAAATTAACCAGCAGGGAATTCAGTGTATCCGTTGCTTCAAATTGCGGTGCATGCCCTACCCCTTCCAACCGCACATAAGTAACCTGCGGCATCGCTTTTTTGGCTTTGAGTATATCCTTTTCTTTAGCAGTATTATCACCACTCCCCCAGATAAGCATCACTTTTCTATTCTCTTTGCCTATCGTACGGTAATACGGTAGATAATCATCAATAGCATTCGCATACAATGACATGATAGCAGCTTCAAAACCTTTAATACGTATCTGTTCCAGATATATTTCTTTATAAGGTTCCAGGGGAATTTTCCGGTCCTGAAACTTTTGCCCTATGGTCTTTGGTAAATTCTCCAAATTATTATGGATTATCCACCTACCCAAACGTGATTTGACAATGAATTTCACTATTGGACCTACGGTTACACCGGGAGCAATAAAAGCAATTTTATCAACCCGTCCCGGATGGTTATAGGTAAAATAGGACCCGATGAATCCTCCGAACGAATGCACAACAAACGAAACCGGTTTATTAATACCTAATGAATCAAGGAGTTCAAATAATTGCTTCCGATACAGCTCACGGTCATAGGTAGTGCGAAGATAATCCGATAATCCCCTGCTATAGTGGTTATACCGTAGTACCCGGAACCCTGCGGCAGCCAGAGCATCGACCTGCCGGTCCCACACCCACATCGCAAGACTTGCCCCATGGACAAGTACGACAATATCACCCTCTTCAGGGCCGCTTAACTCATAATGAGTTACCCCTTCCGAAAGAGTGATATAGGTACCTCCCTTTCGGGCACGCACAGAACTATCCATCACCACTGTCTCGCGCGTGGGTTCGGAATACTTATTTTTACCAGCATGTAAAGGGATACTAATAAATAACAGAATGAGTAGTGCGGGTAATTTCAACTTTGATAAATGAACCATATGTAGGTAATACAGTTTTTGTACAATTACGGGGTATAGGTTACATGAATAGTCTCTACAATACTTCTGGCTGATGTCAGTTTCTTTATATCAGTTGATACCATGCCGTGTTTACCCTGCACTTCCCCAATCCCTGACAGAAAAATCTCTGCTTCCTGTTTTGAAGAATCGAGTACTATGGTCCCGTAATAGATAACCGAGGGCTGGCCGTTAACACCGCTGGATACTTCCAGTTCCTTATTGGATCTCCTGGTGAGCCTCTTCTTGTAGGTCTCATTATAATCAAATAAATTATTTATTTCGGCAAATATAACAAGGGTATCTCTGGAAAAATCGCCTGGAATGTTCCATTGCTTTTTAAAGCTTTCTACCGGCGTTGCACCCGATACGGCATCTATCCCTTTATTCGTATCTCTCTTTTTCCCTGTTTCATACCTGAGCAACCATACCGGCAATGACTCGGGATGTTTTACTTCACCTTTCAGATAATTTTTATAAAAAGATTTTGTCACATAGATATTATCAATAAAGGTACCTTTGGTATCCTCAACCCAGAACGCCATTTGCGGCTCCATTTGTACCCTGAACACGTTATGTATATAATGTTTGCCGGTTTGCACTGAAACTTCCAGACGCCCTCCGGCGAACAAATCATGAGCAAAAAGCAGTATACCAAAACCACCGAGTAAGTAAATCGTTTCTTTTACTAATTTACGCATTTCAGGCCTTTCAAATCACTCTGTACCGATTTTCCCGAGTTCTTAGCGTACCTGTGATTTTATCTTCTTCTTTTGCTTCCTGAGGCGGCGTTTGCCACTGGTACCGCGCCAGATTTTCCCTCTCTTTGTCTTTCTGTCTCCTTTTCCCATATTAACTCCTTCAATTGTATATCGATTCTATTTATATAATTACTTCATAACTATTCAGGTGTATTACCCCTAAGAGCGAGTACGAAAGCTCCTAGATAAACAAACAATAGGAAATTGATTTCCATTG
>CBDVBE010000553.1:0-3053 GCA_965372145.1 uncultured bacterium
CATAGTTCTGGTCCTGAGTCACAATTGATTTGTACCTATCCATGAATAACGGTCCACGCCGGGATGTTTTCACGCTATGATACTGCGCATAGCGCATGTTTAAAGGTTTCATTATCTCCCAGAGTTCTATATCACCAATACGGAGAACCAAGTGGTAATGATTGTCCATAAGAACCCAGGCATAACAGCGCGTATTTGTACGACACAAACAGGTTTCCAGAAGAGCGAGGAAGTGTTCTCGGTCAGCATCATTAGAAAAAAGCTTGTAGTGTTCGATACAACGGCCCATAACATGATACACCGCTCCCGGGACTACTAAACGTGCTTTGCGTGGCATAGGTTAAATATATATTTTGCCACCGTCCCACTATGAAAGTATCTTCAGAATTAAAAGATTCTATTACATGACTTTCGGCCATAAAGATTTTATTTGACTTTACTTAAGACATCTATGATTAATAATCACGATAAAACAGCAATTATGTGAAAAATACATTTTTTCTCCCTAGAAATGATATTTTTTTATATTTTATTACAAAACTTGGGCCAATATGGAAATAGTGTCTTAAATAAAGTCAAATACTTTATTAAAGGCCGAAAGTCATGTATTAGTAAAACTTTAGTTGCATTTGAGTTTTAAGCTGATTGCTCAAAGGCGGAAAATCATGGTAAAGGTGTTTAACTATGCAGAACCCGTCCGTCTTCTATTTTACCAAAACATGCTTCAATCCGATGTTTGTATTATTGACTTTAAGCAGATAGGTACCGCTGGAAATCTTTTTACTGTCCCTATAATTCCAGTTATACGTGGTAGTCGTGCCGTTGAATTGAGGAAGGACACCTGCGATTTTTGAACCGGACAAGTCAAAAATCTCCAGTATATTGTTGTGTGAAAGGCGTCCGGTAACCGATACCTGTATTGCGTTCTTTTTACTGAATACGGCAATAGTATTCCTTGGGGCCGGACCTGATTTATCATACTCATTGATTTCAGTGATTGTGTTGAATTTAAAATAATATTCACGCAGTAACTCCCACGCGTTACTTTGGTACCAGTATAACAATTCTTTTGATGGGTTCCCTGATTCGTATTCAATTACCAGTTTGTACACCGGTTCCCAATTCTGTGATGATTTATTTTTCGTCAAGCAGGCATATTCACAGATATTAGCCTCAGCGTTATAGCTATATGCTTCTTTAGCGCTGTCTTTCACCGAAGATTGGGGATACACGGTGAATATAGTACGTATCTGATTCAGGCTGTCATAATCAAAGACTTTATGGTCGATCATAACCTCTTCAGAGTCGGATTTGATTTCATATTCAAGAATTTCCTTGATGTTACTGTTTGCACCATAACCGGATACTTTCCTTGTTTTACAGCTATCATATTCTTCGATCACCCGGCCGGCAGAGTCATAAGAAAAAAGTATCCTGTTTGTTTCCTCCCAGTGGGCGGGATTGACACTGTCCACGACCCAGTTATATAACACGATCCTGTTGCGTAGATTTCTGCTGTTATAGGTATAGTCCTCCTGCTTCAGGGGCAACAGTTTGCAGTCGACCCGTATATAGTTCGTAACACCGGTAACATTCCCCCGATTATTATAATCAAATTCATATCGGGTGATAAATTTTGTATTATACTGTTCACTGATTTCAAAAATATTTCCCTTATCATCCCTGCGGACCAGCACAAGCGCCATTACTCTATCATTATCTTTGTCTATAACTTTTGCTGTATCAATGAAACCATCGGTAAAGATCACATCAAGCCTGTATATCTTTTCCAGCAGTTCATAGGACCAGAAATCCCTGCTAATTTTACTCCAATTGTTCCAGTTCGGCCATTTTTGATTACAATAGTCATACCAGAAGTATGCAGGCTGATAATCACCACACCTGGGTGTGTTGATTTCAGCAAACCTGAAAAAATCCCAGTTCGAATAATTCCATTCTTGTGCCCTGGTATCAATAAATCCATTTAACAGAGAAAAACTGCCCTTTTTGTCGAAGGTCTTTTCAGCGGTAAGACTTGCGGAGAAAAAGGTAATAATTATAACTAAAAATCGCGCAGTATGTGTCAACCTGTTTTTCATGGCATATCTCCGGTATTTGCGAATAACGTTAAAAAAATTATATTGAAGATAGTACGATACTGGTTCTACCAGCGAGAGAGTGGTAAATACCTGCTTCTTAATTATATAAAAAGGTATTAGCAAAAGCAAATCTTATTGCCTGCACAGAAGAGCTACACTAAAATTTAACTGCAATCACCGTTTCAAATCTTCCTCCACGCTAAATCTTTAACTATTGAATTCTGACGACTGCTTGCCGTTTTTAACACAATTTGTCAAAGAAATGATTTAGATTTATTAATAATACCATAAACGAAATAAAAGAATAATCCGCCCGTAATAAACGGGAAAGATTATTATGAGAACAGTACTTTCTCCTGAACTTCTCCTTCTCTACATACTTTTTACTGTTTATACTGTTCAGTCACAGATTACTGATACCAACTGGATTGTATATACTACTTCAAACACAGGCTTGCCATATAACCTGGTACAGGCCATGGCAGTGGATACATCAGGGAAAAAATGGATTGGTATCAAGAATGTGGAAAATAAAGGCGGTCTTGCCATATTTGACGGTACGATCTGGACCATATATGACACATCAAATTCCTTATTGCCTGATAACGATGTCACTTCTCTCGCAATAGACAATGCAGGAGTCGGGTGGATCGGCACCCGTGATGGATTAGTTTCCTATGATGGAAACATGTGAACATTCTATGACTCGGTAACCACCGGAGTTCCTATCACTCAGTATAATTCAACATATTTTACCCCGTATTTTACCCTATTTTACCCCGGAGATAAATTAATAAATTTATTAATTTCGCTCTTTGTCATAAGCCCTTCTGCTTTACGAAGTGTCCACGATATGGCCGGACCACTTACATGCAAACATCGTGCTACTTCCCCTTCGAAAAATCCCAACACACGACAACATATATACACAAACTTCTTTCTCAATTCTGATGC
>CBDVBE010000554.1:0-2999 GCA_965372145.1 uncultured bacterium
CGGGGAGATCTTTCAAGAAACATCTTCTTTTCTCCCGTACTGAAATAGTAAAGGAACGTCTTCGTTCATCAAATGCAAGTGAAATATCCATAGCGAAATCATGCGGATTTACCTCAGTTGATGAAATGGAAAAGATTTTTCGCACCTTCACCGGAACTACTCCTTACCGGTATCGTGAAGAAAACCGTATTACCTGACACCTAAACTGATTACAGTAACAGAACTCGGTAAAGTACTTAAAATTGACAATTACAAATCGCCAGGTTCTTTTCCTTCTAGTATCCTCCTCGTCCTTCGTCCTCGTCCTCGATCTTTTTTTTATACAGTTAGAAAGAAAAATCCGAGGACGAGGGATTTTGATAAGTAATTAGTTTCTGTTAACGGGTGACAAATGACCGTCATTCCCGCATGCCTCTGGCGGGAATCCATGCCTTAAAACAACAGAAAAAACTGGATTCCGGCCTAAAAGAATACCGGAATGACATCTAAAACGAACTAAATTTAACAGAAACTAATTAAAACAATTTATTGAGTTCTGAAGTAAGACAGGAATTAGTGCATGAATGAGATGCTATGAACTCTTTCTTGCTGCGAGATACAGCGCTTTCTGAATTTCCAGATCGAGACGGTTTTTATCATAGGGTTTGGTAAGCCAGCGGAAGATATTCATCTTTTTTATACTTTTTAAGAGAGGCTGATAGCCGGAAACCACAATAATTATCAACTCCGGTTTCAGTTCCCGAAACCGTATGATGACCTCATGTGGATTCTTTTCACCAAGCTTCCAGTCCATTATAAGTACTGTGCAATCGTCAAGGTTTTCTTTAAGTATCCGTAATCCCTCTTCCATGGTCGAGGCCTGCAAGGTTTTATAGGAAAGCTCTGTAAGGAAAAAATCGAGGATATTGCACATTTTCGGATCATCATCGAGGACAAGTACGGTCGTGGACACACGGTTGACCAGTACCGCCTTAGTATCAACATCACAACTTGACTCGCTGCCCTCCGGGATTTCAATACGGAACGTCGTCCCCTGTGAATCGGATTTTTCAACAAAGACAATGCCCTTATGCAGTGAAACGATACGCCTGACAAGCGCGAGCCCCAGGCCGGTGCCCTTTCCCTTCTTCTTGGTCGTATAGAAGGGATCGAATATCTTCTCAGCAATGGCTTTTGGAATGCCGATCCCCGTATCGGAGAATCGAACGACAATGGTCTTATCACCGCCTTCATTATCGGATAAGAAGCACTCAATAGTAATAATACCGCCCTGCGGCATTGCATCACGTGCATTACCGAACAGATTCTGAAAGATCCGTTTTAAATAATCGGCATCGGCCTGAATCCAGAGATGATCTTCATGGATATTCATTGCGACATCATACAGATCACCAATCTGCTCACTGAATACCGGGACAACTTCTCGGACAAATCGGGCGATATTGATCGGGTTGTAATCCAAAGGCTTCTTTCTGCCGAGAGCCAGAAGTTCTGAAATGAGAAATTGTGCATCGGTAAGAGTTTCGGAAACAAGTTCCATGTTACGTTTGGTCGGTTGCTCTGCAGTTTCGGATTTAACGCGGTCTGTTATCTCGGTGAGTGTCTGAAGGATATTATTAAAATCATGTGCCATCCCGCTCGCAAGAGTACCGAGCGATTCCATTTTTTTATACTGAAACAGCCGTTCCTCCATCTCCTCCCGTTGCGAGATTGCCAATTCCCTGTCGGTAACATCTACCATACTTCCTTCATATACAGAACTCTTTTCCCTATCCGCTCGAATGATAAGGTCAACATACTTCATATCACTATAAAATTTTTTCACCTGAAAGGTCCCCTGAACCGGGAGATCTTCCAGAGAAAAAACATGGGTATCTTCAAAAAATTCCTGTATATTATACCCGATCATCTTCTCTATAGACCCGCCGAACTGACTATCGGACAGTGCTTTTGCCCAGAGCACTTTTCCTTTTTTGTCAATTTTAAACAGCATGAGAGGCAGCGAAGTACCGACATTTGAGAATCTTCCTTCCGACGCTGCAATCCGCTCTATTGATCGTTGATTATTTCGTGATATAAGACTACCGATTAATGCAGCGATCAACAGCGCGACAAGCCCCGGCATATAAAAGAGAGACCAGTTCCTTATTCCATAGTCACTCGGCAATAAGACAATAAAACACAATACAGTGTAGGCAACAACAGAAAATATGCCGGTAAAGAATGAAAGGGCTTCCTGGTTATGTAACGCGGTGAAGCAGATGACAATGAAGTACGCCGGGAAAAAGGCAAAGTGAATCCATTGCGCAGAAAGGCCGGCAGCATAAAATGTCCAGATAAAAGCAGTAACAACACACACATCAAAAAATGAACTTAAAAAAGCAATAAATCGGGAGAGCGGCCGTCTTCGCGCTTCAAACAGAAACATACCATTATACAGGCATATGAAAATGAGCAAACCGATTTGTATAGCACAGGTGCCGAAATCAATCTTATTTACCGCAAAGAGATAGAGGGAGAAAAAAGCACAAATTGATGCAAAGATAAAACGGATTCGCGCTAATAGTTTCTCAGACTGGGCTTCAGCCAGCAGGAGTGTAATATTCCCTTTTGGGATTTCTTTTTCTTCCATTCCAGTTTAGATACCTTAATATCAATACGTTATGATTCTACATTCTCCTTGGTAATAACAACTAACGCGGGATAAACCCGCAAGTAAGTTCCTTATCAGATTCCTTTCTAAAAAACAAGAAAGCAATCTGTAAGGTACTAAAACTGTAAAATAGTGGCTAAACTTCTATAACGCAACGTACAAATTAAGTACATGTATTTAAATCATAACATATTGGAAAGAAAATGGCATCAAAAAAGGCAACATTTTCCTAGCCCAGATGAACTGGATAAGTACCTTCACGAAATAATTTTCTGCCATAAAGAGATACATAGAAATACATTTATTAGTAGCTCTTATGCCTTTTTGGTATAAAGAGATACTTAGA
>CBDVBE010000555.1:0-2972 GCA_965372145.1 uncultured bacterium
GATTATCAGTATGGCTAATCAGAAGCCGCAAACCGTGGCAACCTTTCCGGAAATTACACTTACCTATTCAAAAGCGGAACTTGTCTTAAAATTGGAAGCGCCTACCGGCGGCGACGGCGATGAATGGGACAGGCTGGGAAGCATATTTCTTTACGATGATGACGGCCAGCGGGTCGAAATCGGCCGGCTCATTACCCCCTTTCACAATTGCCCCTGGACATGGCGTCTGGAAGTTACTGATTATCAATTGCTGTTCCATGGCAAAAAGAAAATGGAAATATGGATCGAGTCGTGGAAAGATGACGGCTATCAGGCGACGGTTACTATTGAGTTGACAGAAGGCACACCTGCCCGGATGCCGGTGAAAATCAGCAACCTGTGGAACGGTTCTGCCGTCGGGTACGGCAATACGGGCAACACCTGCCTGGAGAAATTCTTTATACCCATTGATTTCCCGGTCATGGCGAATACAGAAAAAGTGCTGCTTATGTTCGCGGTCACCGGCCACCGCTTTACAAATAATACCGGTCAGGCCGCGGAATTTCTCAGGCGCGGCAGAACGGTAAAAGTCAATGGGAATGGTAATTGGACAAATGAACTGTGGCAGGAGTGCGGAAGCTGGCCCGTGCAGCCGCAGGATCCCGGCACCTGGTATCATGACCGGGCCGGATGGTGTCCCGGTGATTTAATCACTCCCTGGACTATTGACGCCACTGCGCAGCTCACCCCCGGACAGGATGCGAAAATAGAATATATAGCGGATCAATATATCAATTCAGGTTCGGCCAAAGATGCGACCCATCATGTAGAATCGCAACTGTTCGAGATGCGAACTACAAACCAGCTCATTTTTTATCCGGTCAGTAATTTTCTCGTTGTCGGGTATGAAAATGAACCGCTGCAGGGCACGAGCAGAGATTATGCGGTGAGGAATTTCAGCAGCACATCAGTTGACTGGACCATGGTAAAAACCGTACCCTGGCTGGACCTCTCCTCTTCCGGCGGTACTATTACCGCAGGCGCATCGGAAAAAATAACAGTCACTCTTAATAGTGCTGCCGACGCACTGAATAAGGGTTTGTATAAGGATACCTTAACTTTCAGTGACGGCACGAAACAGGAGAAGGTTGTCATTACGCTGGAAAAGTATAGAAGGGAGATGATTGGTTATTGGAAGTTTGATGAGGGATCCGGTACGACCGCTTATGACTCTTCCGGAAATGGCTTTAACGGGATAATAACCGGCACTTCATGGGGTACAGGGAAAGTGGGAAATGCACTGGATTTTGACAGGTCAGGCTATGTGGAAATCCCTTATGAAGCGTTAGGTTCACTTATTGATGGGGTTACTTTCTGTTTATGGCAGAATGGTGATGCCGCAGTACAGCCCAGTAAAAACAGCGTGTTTGAAGGTCTGGAAAGCGGGGTGAGAATATTAAACTGCCATTTACCGTGGGAGGACGGCACCGTGTTCTGGCATGCCGGTGGTGATATGATCAGTAAGGCGGCCAATGCCGGTGAATTTGAGGGTAAGTGGAACCACTGGGCCTTTACAAAGAATAGTACAACCGGAGCAATGAGCATGTATTTAAACGGGACGCTCTGGCATAGCGACACGGCGAAAGTACGGTCAATCGGCAGGGCGGACATTTTCAAGATTGGCTCAGGGGCACAGGGACTTGCCGGCTATGATGGCCTAGTTGATGAATTTGTTATCTATAATTTCGAACTTCCCGCAAGTACCATAAAAGAGATATATGACAGCGGGCCTACAGATATACATAATGAAACTGTTGTTGACATTTCCGATAAAAAGCTGTTCTCTGCAGCGCCCAATCCTGTCTCATTTGGTTGTGACGCGGTAAGGTTTATCTATCAGGGGCAATACCTGAAAAAGGTAAAACTGTGTATCTATGATCCTGTTGGGAATTGCATTTTCGAAAGAGAAGGGGCTGGATTGTGGAATTTAACAAATAAGAATGGTAGAAAAGTTTGCTCCGGGAACTATCTGGCTGTATTATGTGGCATCAATAAAGACGGCAGCCGGAATGTGAATAAGCTGTTAATCGGTGTTAAAGTAGGTAAATAGTGCTTGTCCGAAAACTACACATTTGACGTCATTCCGGCACGCTTTTAGGCCGGAATCTATCTTTTTCTTGTCAAATTAAGGCATGGATTCCCGCTAAAAACATGCGGGAATGACATAATAGTTTTATTTATTTACCAAAACCTTATTAACAACCGAACACTCCCCGCTTTCAAACTTCACCAGATAAAAACCCGACCGTAAATTCTCACCATTAAACGCAGACGAATACTTACCCGCTGTTTTCGTTTCGTTTGTAAATATTTTCACTAACTGCCCTCTGGGTGAATACAGAGATATTTGCACTTTGCCGGGTTTGTTCAGTGTATAGTGAAAAACAATTGAGTTATTAATAACACAAATAGAATAGGATGCAGGCTGTTTTGCGCTATTATCAGGGTCATTAAGATCTATTCCGGTATTATCTCCATTGGTTTCAGTACTTATAGCCGGGCACCCATACAGGTTATAAGCAACATAATTCTGCCATCCACTTCCGGAAGGCTCGCAGGTAGCTTTTATCTCATTGAGCGCGTCAATTGCATGCATCTTTCCTGCGGCAATATTCACACCGAATTGATAAATACACCCGCTGTTATAGGCAGTTGTTTCCATATCGGATCCGGTCGAAAAAAAGGTTGTCTGTGTACCGCCGACCGCACCGATTGCACCATTCTTGAGCAAAGAATAGGTAAGATTATTCGAAACGGAAGGCTTTGCATTTAAACATGAACCGCAAAAAACAATTGCCGGATGTTCATCATCCCATTTAGTAGTCCCTGAAACACTCATAGTGGACATGGCTTCAGTTGCTGAGCCATGGGTCATCCACTCAACCAGTCCTGTATTTATCGATTCCATTGCATACAGTATAAAATTCTCTGAA
>CBDVBE010000556.1:0-2963 GCA_965372145.1 uncultured bacterium
GTTTTAATTAATTTATCTGTAACTCATTATAAATAAATACATTCCAGACTAATTAGATTCTGTTAAATATTGACAGATGACAGTCATTCCCGCATGTTTTTGGCGGGAATCCATGCCCTTAAACACTTAAAAAGCTGGATTCCGGCCAAAAGCATGCCGGAATGACATTCAAAACAAGCTATCTTTAACAGATACTAATTAACAAAAAATACTTTCCTGCAACCCACGATTAGGTAATCTGTTGGTGAGTAGATAATATCTTCTTTATCCTTTTTTGATATCATTAATTAAAATGAAAATCAGTAAGAGTTAAAGATGATTCCATACTGTGGAACTGCCGAATTAGCATTAGATACCCTGATCGAACAAGTAAAACATTAAATTTTATAGGAGTATAACAACTGTTTATCCAATTTCTCCATCAGATGGTAAAATTCTCACCGCTCCCTTATCTGCTGAAGCAGCAAATAACGCATAGGCCTTCAAAGCTTCAGAAATTTTTCTATCACGGCCTATCGGTTTAAAGGCATCTTTCCCTTTAGCCATCTCCTTGTCACGTCTTGCCTGTAACTCTTCGTCAGAAAGTGCGAGATTAATGGTTCTATCCGGTATACTGATTTCAATAATATCGCCATCTTGAATAAGGCCGATTGCACCACCTGCTGCAGCTTCCGGAGAAACATGCCCAACAGAGAGTCCTGAAGTCCCACCTGAGAATCTGCCATCAGTAATAAGTGCACATTCCGCACCCAGATGTATGGATTTTATATAGGAAGTCGGATAGAGCATCTCCTGCATACCAGGGCCACCGCGTGGGCCTTCATACCTGATGACAACAACATCACCTGATTTTATTTCACCACCGAGAATACCTTCACATGCTGCTTCCTGTGAGAAATAGACTTTTGCAGTTCCTTTGAAATTAAAGATTGACTCGTCAACACCGGCAGTCTTTACTATACACCCCTCTTCCGCAATATTTCCGTGCAGAACAGCAAGTCCGCCTTCTTTATTGTAGGCATGTTCAATACTCCGAATACACCCTTTTTCTCTATCTTTGTCGAGTTCATCAAACAGTGTATTCTGAGAAGCCATTACCAGATTCTTTTTACCGGCTGGGGCGCTTTTATAATTTTCGACAGCTTCATCGGTAACAGTATCACACATGATATCATTTTTCCTCAAAGTATCCAGTAACGCAGGATCATCAATCCGTTTCACGGAAGTATCAAGCAGCCCGGCACGATCAAGCTCACCCATGATTGCCATAACTCCACCCGCTTTATTAACATCTTCAAGATGAAAATGAGAACTTGGAGCAACTTTACACAGGTTCGGTACTTTCCTGGATAATTCATCAATATCCTTCATAGTAAAATCAACTTCTGCGGCTTGAGCAATTGCGAGAAGATGTAAGACTGTATTTGTAGACCCGCCCATAGCAATATCAAGAGACATCGCATTTATAAATGCCGCCCTGGTTGCGATTGAACGAGGCAGCACAGAATCATCACCTTCATCATACCATACATGAACCAACTCAATAATTCCGACAGCCGCTTTTTCAAAAAGCCTCATCCTGTTTTTATGCGTAGCAACGATAGTTCCATTCCCGGGAAATCCTAAACCCAATGCCTCGGTAAGACAATTCATAGAATTTGCCGTAAACATACCGGAACATGAACCGCAGGTTGGACATGCAGCACGCTCAATTTCAGCAATCTCTTCATCAGAAACGGAACTGTCCCCTGCCATAACCATTACATCAACCAGGTCATACTTTTTATCACCGACAACACCAGCCTCCATCGGGCCGCCGGAGACAAATATCGCAGGAATATTAAGGCGCATTGCTGCCATGAGCATTCCGGGGATAATCTTATCACAGTTCGGAATACAGACCATGGCATCAACCTTATGCGCGTTGCACATATATTCCACCGAATCCGCGATCAATTCCCGTGAAGGCAAGGAGTACAGCATTCCATCATGTCCCATGGCAATACCGTCATCAATTGCAATTGTATTGAACTCAGCGGCAAAATATCCCTTCTTTTCAATAATACTCTTTACATGCTGTCCGATTTCATGCAGATGGACATGGCCCGGTACAAATTGTGTAAAAGAGTTTACAATTGCAATAACCGGTTTACCGAACTGCTCCTCTTTCATGCCGTTTGCCCGCCAGAGGCTTCTTGCGCCGGCCATGCGACGTCCCTGGGTTGTCTGTGCACTTCTTAATGGTATTGACATGTTATTACTCCTCTTTTTTCTAACCTTTATATAAAAGTAGATTATTGCCGGTTAAAATCATTTATAGGTATTAAAATACTTCACTTTAGTTCTGATGGGTAAAACCGTAATATTAAGATGGAGAAGTTATATGAAAGTATTACTCATCGACGATTCGGCAACTATGAGAAGATTTCTCATTTTAACAAGCTAAATCTTGACAATAAGCGCAATGCATGCTCTGAAGAGACATGCCATCTTTCAAACGAGTTTATTAATAATGGTGTGTTTTTAAGCAAGGCACTTGCGCCTTTCTCATTGCCTAAGCTTCTTTTAAATGATATAATTGGGATAATAATGCCAAACTCTCCCAGAGGTTTACAACAGACCAATTACCCGTAGTATGATTAAAATTCCAATAAAATATCAATTCAGTTTTTTTGTAGCGTTATTGCTCTGTTCAGCCATTGTCGTCATCAGTATTATCATGTTTCGGCATGAAAGACAATCCCTTATCACGGAACGACAATTACGGGGTAAAACCCTGGTACGCAACCTCGCCACTGCCAGTGCCGAGGCTATTCTTTCAGACAATGAGCTTAACCTGTTCTCCGAGTGTACTGATATTATCGAATATGAGGATGATGCAAGGTATGTTATTATTCTCAATAGTAAGGGGACAATAATCGCTCACACCAAACCGGAATATGTTGGTAAAGCATGTGACGATT
>CBDVBE010000557.1:0-2940 GCA_965372145.1 uncultured bacterium
ACCTATGATTCGGAGTATTATATTAAAATCTGAGGACACCTGCAATTCCAGGATTACAGCCGTCAAATAATACCGGACCGATATTAAAACTTAAACGTTTCTGATCATTGCTCACACTTTTCATATAGCGTAATGATTTAATACATACCACTGAGGAAAAAACTTCAGAGGCGGTAAAAAGAGTGGCAGAGGTGGCAAGTACAGCCTGTCTGGTACTTTTAGTTTCTATTTTATTTGCGGCAAAAATAGCCCCCAAAGAACCTGCAAGCAAGATCCTTCCAGAAATATACCATCCCCAGATTTTTAGTGGTTTAATCTGAATATTAGCGAGTTTTATTACATTCCTGTTTTTCCCTCCCGATTTACAGCACATAGCAGGACCTATGGAGGATAATGGGACCCCACCTAATAAAAGCAGTGTCGGTACGACAATTGAGCCATCTTCATTATTGCTGCTCGTAGAATTTGATATAACAGCGATGCTGATTACTGAGCCCAATTCTAAAGCAAGGCCGGAATAATGAAGCACTATACCAGCTACGATTTTTTTATTTGCTACACGGAGCAATTCATGAAAAGTACTACTGTCATTCATCGACATCCGGCTTTCAGCCTTAGGTGTTGTGTCAATAACAACTATATCATTTAGTATGATTTCCTGGTCTGACTCTTGACTGTTTTCGGCTGATTCCATACTATTTACTGATTCACCAGTATCACTATCCTCTACAGTTGCATCTTTTATAATATCGACAGTATCAGTGTCCTCTACAGTTGCATCTTTTATGATATCGACAGTATCGGTATCCAGAAAGATTTCAGACAAATCTTTTTGGTATACAGCAGCAGCATCATTCATCTCTTCCTGTGCCGAAATCATCACAGGAATAATAATGAAAAACATGAAAATAACCATTATTATTTTCGCCATAAGCCAACCTTTCTCTTCCAGAGTATATAAACTAATTAATTCAATACCGTACTGAGTTATTATTTTTCAGGTTCACAAAGTAAATCAAAAAAAGATCAAACAATACCGGGGAATACCCGTATATATTATGATGTCTATAGTACATATTTGATAGTATTTTGCCTGGCCTTGCAATCTGCGGGAATCACTACTTTCATGGAATTATACCGTGAAATACGAACCGTCCCAAAACCGGGACTAAAATCCCACTTTTGGGACGGAAAAATATTTACAACCCATTAATTTGCGTTTTTTACTGAGATCAACAAATGGCACAATTTTTGCGTTAATAATATAGAACACAATAAAATTATATGGATTAATTGTATTTTGATTTTTAAAAATTGGAGGGAAAGAGCCGGGTATATAAAATATTTTGTCACATTATTTATAAATATATATATATATTAGTGCCATAAAGCCAGTTTAGTGAATTTGCTTTATAATCAGGGGGTGTTTTTTTCGTAGCTGTTTACTTATTACAAAATACTATCCTAAATACCTGACCCAGATGAACTGGATAAGTACCTTCACGAAATGATTTTCTGGCAGAAAATTATTTCTAAGGTACTAAAGACTCTTTTCCGATGAGACCTTTCTTTACAAGACTGTACATTGTAAAGTTATATTTTGCATAATAACACTTAGTGATTTACGTTAAAAAACATTCGAGTGCTTAGCAGAAGCTATTTAGAGAGAGAGATGATTCGTTGGAACTCATTTGGTTTTAACAGTGAAAACATTTTCCACATACAGGGGGAGTGGTGTCCGGTCTTTCGATAGACGAAAGCGGATGCTACGCGAACTTTATTTGACAGGTATTTTTAACTCATTTGATGTGCATGGAGTTTGAAATGAAAAAATCGGCGTGTGTAATTTTAGCGTTTTTATTTTTACCTTTAACGTCATTTGGTCAATTGATTGATTATTATGAATTTTCAACATTTTCCGGGGCCGGTTCCGAAAATGATGTTGCCTGTTATGGCGACACCATTTATTACGGAGGGGGAACAATTGTCTATAAAACTGTTGTCTCTATTCCCAATTATACCTATCGAAACGAACCGGTGTTTCTTGCGGACGGGACAGCACCGAATCCGAATTATCAGCCAAGGACTTTCACCACCCCGGTATTGATAACCCTGTCCGGGTATCCATCAGGATCATCATTAAAAGGCCCCAGCCAAGGTGAAATGTATGTCGATGAGAATTATATTTATACTATAGGTCGAGTATTCGTTGACAGTGTTGCTGATGGTGTGGATGTTCTCTATTTTGATAAAAATACCGGGGTTTACGCAGGGTATGCCGTTAATACTTCATCAACCGAACCCATTGTTATGCTAGGCTATGATCCTGTTAATAATGTCTGGTATGGCGCTACTGAGCTTACGAGAAAAGTCTTTTCATCCACCGGTACCACCTGGGACAGTCTGTTTACCTGGCCGGATTTATCGGGAGGGCATGGTGACGGAATGGAATTTGTAAACGGATCAGTATTTGTTTCAGATATGACCTCTGATTCAATACAGCAATGGAGTTATAATGGTACCTGGTATATATACGACACGTACGGGTATGATGAAAATGGCGGACAGGCCAAATACGTTGAGGGAATGGGGTTTGGCGCTCTTGGACATTTCTGGTGTGGAAGCAACTCCGTTTTATATGAACTCGGCGGGGGAAAACTCCAGGATATTCTTGACAATTTTATTAAGGATACGACATTCACAATAATGGAAAATTCGGCTGGCGGGACCCTTGTCGGGACTATCAACATTCTTAATATCGCACCAAATTTAATAATAACTCAAATAGATTCCGGAACAGTGCCTGAGTTTGTCTATAACGGCACAACGCATACCTTTACTGTTTCGGGGACACCGAATATTGATTTTGAAACAAAAAATCAGTATCTGTTTAAAGTAATTGTACTCCCGGATACACTACCGGACAGTACTATCATTCTC
>CBDVBE010000558.1:0-2910 GCA_965372145.1 uncultured bacterium
TCTTTCTTTTCTTCTGCTTTTTTTTCCGGTGTGGTTTCAGCAGCAGGTGCTTCCGCAGGAGCACTTACTTTCTCCTCGCTCTTTTTTCCTTCTTTCGGAGCTGTTTCAGTCTGACCACTCACAAACATCGCTGTTATAAAAATGATAAGCAAACCTATACACAGTTGTTTCATAATACGTTTCCCCTTGTATACGATCCTATAAATCTCTTTTAACCAGATAATTAGAAAATAAACTATGGAATTGGAGGTGACTTATTACAAAATATATTCAGCAATAGTATTTCGATTCAAATAACCGCTAAATTGTTGAGTTGATATATTTTAAGGTATTCAAATAATTTTTACACCTGTTTTTCCGAAGGAACATGCAGTATGAGTGATGGGAACGCGCAGAAAACACTGGCAATAATTAAACCTGATGCATTTTCGAAGAAATATGCAGGTAAAATAATCGAAATGATAGAGCATGCCGGCTTATCTATTGTCGGCATACGCATTCTTCACCTGACGCCCGAACAGGCCGCGGCATTCTATGCCGTCCATACCGGCAAGCCCTTTTTTGAAGACCTCATTGCATTCATGTCTTCCGGAAAAATAATGGTTCTTGCATTAGAAGGAGATGATGCAATTAACCTGTGGCGGAAAGTTATGGGCGCGACAGACCCGGCAAAAGCAGATGAAGGAACAATTCGCAAGTTATTTGGTACAGCAGTTAACCGAAATGCATGCCATGGCTCAGACGCTCCGGAAACCGCAGAAACTGAAATTGATTTTTTCTTTAAACCAGAGGAACTGGTATCATAAAACGAATTAGTAATAACAATCGTACCTGCCGACTCAATTTCTTTCCGGGAGAAAGCGTATTATGATTAGATACTCTACAGGATGTTCTCTTGCGTTCATTTTGGGTATGCTGCTATTACACTGCAATCCCAAAACAACTTATATCTCAAATAATGCAGACCAAACAGATGAGTGTCTCATGAAAGATGAAGTATGCGCAGAGGCCCTTGATTTTCAGAAGGAATACGAGAGGCTACCCGAAGAACAACAGAAAGAGATGACGTCAGTATTAAGTACGTATGTTACCCACTGCGAAGAAGCCATAAAAATGTGCGAAAAAAGCAGGAAAAAGAGATAATCTTTTACCATAACTATATTGTTAACAGAACTTCACAATAAAATCCTTGCGACATGCCATTAAAACACCGTACAATAATATTGTAGTGTTTAATATAATACAAATAAAAAACTTTCCTGCATACAACTTATTTATTTACAATGTATTACATTTATAATTAATGGCGTTATATGCTGGAATAGTCTCTTTTTATTTTCTTGTTAGTATTTAATGAATTATGTCTTATAGAACTATTATTATTATCACTTTTATGTCTATACTACATAGTGCCGTACCGGGTAAGGCGGTCACTGAGAATGAGCCTGAGCTTTACGGCTCAATAAGCATACTGTCAACGCCTTCGAATGCGGTAGTGTTTCTTAACGGCAAGGAGACAGAATATAAAACCCCTACCCTGTTAGCTAAGGTAAAGGCTGGACTGAATACCATAAAAGTTACCCTGCCTGATTATCTCTTTGCAAAAAGGCAATTCAATATCATCCCCGATACAACTATTTCTCTCTCGTTCAAACTTATTTTGCTGTCTGATACAGCCCACATTATCGGCGATCTGCAGCTAGGAATTCTCAGCCTTCCCAGGCCACCGGTATATACCCCCTATCTTGTTGACAACAAGCAGGTGTATTCGGAAGAGATAACCCTTAACGCCGGAAGGCATCAAATTGTATGGGAAGGGGGTAATATCTATGCTTCACTTGATACTATTGTGGAGATTTTTCCGGGAAAACTCACCACCTTTCCCTTTTCACCAGAGCGATTAACCGGGCGTCTAACGGTTTCTCCTTTCCCGTATGATGCAGACATCTATATCAATGACCGGCTCAACAGCACCGGAGAGTTACATACGTCCCTTGCCACCGGCACATACACCATTGCGGTGCAACGCAACGGATACAATCCTCATCAACGACAGGTCCGAATTACCCCGGGAAGACATATCGTTCTGGAAATTGATCTTGAACAGATACCGGACCGTGACCATGACGGGTTCCTTGACAGCTGCGACCAGTGCCCCGATGTCTATGGCCTGTATTCCGGCTGCCCCGAACAAAACCGCGGCGAAGCCATTAAACGATATATGCGACTCGTTAATGACAATATGAAACGGCAACCGCTTACCTTTTCAATTAATACCATCGGCTATATATACCGCAATCCGACAAGCGCAGGTTTCAAGGAATTTATCTCCTATTTTAATGACGGCAACATCATCTGGAACAATCGTAACGGACTGATCTTTGCAAACACCTATACCGCTTCATATCACGGTTTTCATTTTTCTGTAGAACTGGGGCAATGGTATTCAGGGTTGGAATATAAAAAATATTTTCATAATCCAATCCTTATTACCACAGAAAAAGATAAATACTATATCTTTTATAAAGACTCGATAACCGGTCTTGAACCGCGTATCACCCTTCCCAGTACAGCGGTATCCGGCGGCTTTAACCTGACAATCAGACGGTTTAACTGCACATATTCCATTGGGTATCAATGGGAAGACATTATTATTTCCGATATTATTTCTAAAGCTGCTTTTGAGCAGATTCTTATTCAAACGGATTCGCTGACAAAATCTTTTCCCTATACCGGACCGAGAACCACTATTGTCTTTAACAACAACTACTGGTTTCATAAACTGCGGTTCGAATTTGATTTAACGAAGAGACGAAGGTTTGTCCCGGCCCTCTATGCCTCTATCGCACTCTCTATAGGCTCAAAGCAGTACACGGGCTGGCATACGGTGCAGGCAGGAATGATATATAA
>CBDVBE010000559.1:0-2854 GCA_965372145.1 uncultured bacterium
ACAGTATGTTGAGCGGGAGGACATGATAGTGGCCTATCCGCTCTTACATAATGTTGTCTAGGAGCTTTCGTACCTGCTCTTAGGGATAACCCACCAAGATTCAATAGTTTAATTATACAACTATTCATTCGAGTAAAGAAAGAAATAATTTCAATAATACTCATTGTTTTTTTCACCTCTATATCTTAAAAAGCGATTATCATACTTTGCAAAAACCGCTAGAATTGTTAACAAATCAATATTATTCACCTATTTTTTCCACTGATGTAGTATATTTAGAATTGGGAAAGAGGAGAGTTACCACACACCCGAAGTTTTAACTACGTACAGCTAATTAGTTTCTGTTAAATATTGACAGATGACAGTCATTCCCGCATGTTTTTGGCGGGAATCCATGCCCTTAAACACTTAAAAAGCTGGATTCCGGCCAAAAGCATGCCGGAATGACATTCAAAACAAGCTATATTTAACAGATACTAATTAAAACACACCAGAATTTGAATGATAATTTTCTTGAAAGCGTGCTAAACTATTGAGAAATTCACTGTTACAATGTATCTTTATAAAATCTTAACTTTAAGCATGACCATATAATCAAGTTTATACTATTTTACACTAACCAGGCAAATGATTAAACAAAAACAATTAATCCACTTCACCATAAGAGGAGGAGTCACATGAGGCTCAATGACATTTTTCAATTACGGAAAATAACTAATTATCATACTATTGTGTTGATTCTGCTCAGCATAACAGTATATGCGTTTTCAATAAATTCATTAGTAGATACCTGTCGTTCACCCGAAATGAAGTCCCAGAATATGTTTGAATCATACTGGTACGTCTATGACGACAATCCCAAGAGTCCATACTTTGGAGGAGTATATATTGAAAGTCTGAATGTGTTTATCGATTCACTTGCAGGTGGTAATTCAAAGGTTACCAATTTTACCAAGAAGGATATAACAGAATATGAGGAATTTTATATGACTGCCGACGGTAACACCGGCACAACAAACGGTACTTCTGCCTATAGTGCCATGATTGCGTGGCAGTTTGGCGATACCCTCCCGCACTGGAGTCCTAAGGAGACGGATGTATACGGGTGTTATGTTGGTATAGGAACCGGTCTGATTTCAGAGGGTAATACCCTGAACCTCAGTGAAGCAACGAAAGTCGGCTATTGGGCAAAAGCATCAGATACGATTACCGTTAATTTTCTGGTATCCACTGACCAGGGTACTTTTGAGCTCTTTGGCTGTTCTTATAATATCGAACACAAGATATTACCGGGATGGAATTACTACTGGGCATACCTTAGAGAAAAGGATACTGCCAATGTTAATGACTCCATGTTTCTGTATCAGCCTAAATGGGCGATTGACGATATCGCCAACATGGTTCTTCCCTGGGAAACAGAGCAGCACGCGATACTCCCGCTTAATACACGCCTCTGCACATTGCTTGGATGGAGCATCGGTGGAGCAGGAGAAGAGGGCCATGTTAATATAGCCTGGCATATGAAAGCGGGAACTCTGTGGGTTGATGATATTGTCATTGAAAACTTTGACTGGTATCCGGAAGATGCGTGTATGGAGTGTGATACTGTTGCAAACAGCGGTGCAACTCTTCTTGGAAATCCGATCCTGTTGACCGATGGGGGCTGGTTTAACATTCTTATTAACGATGCATGGTATGCATATAATGATGCTAAAGATCGCGATGTTACAGTACCAATAGTTGAATACTCCTGGATAGATACTTTAATGGCAGACTACATTGCCCCTGATTCAACAATGCCACTGTTGAAACTTCTGGATAACACTGGAATAGGTAACACAGTTGGTGATACAGCAGCCTATATCTCGTATGTCCTCGGCCCTGCATTCAAAAAAGTAAGTTCCATCAATACAGCTGACACTAATGATGTAGATCCGTTTGTCGGTATCGGTTTAAGTCTGGTTAATGAGGATGATTCGACCAAGAATTACAATGTGGATTCAGCAGGCCTGCAGGGGATTTACTTTGATTATAAGACGACAGGTGCGCTTGAATGGCTTCATGTTGCGTTCATGACCCGTCAAACATTTATCGAGGATGGTGCTGTTTTTTATGTAAAGGTTCCTCCGACAAATGATGTATGGCGTGGAGCTATAGTACCTTTCGAGAACATTGATCTGCCGCCATGGGATGATAAAGACACTGTCTCATTTGATTCAAGCAAGGTAATTGCGATTCAATTTTCAGTAGAAGGCGATTCCGGAGATGTCGGTTCGTTTGCGATAGATAATGTGTATCTTATTGATACTGCACATGTAGGTATCCAGTTTCTGGCCAATCTTATGAAAAACGGATCAGGCTTTTCCTTGAAGCAGATTAACAACAGGCTAATTTACACCGTACCGCAGGGAACGAAGAATGCGATTGTTCAGTTATTCAACCTGCAGGGAAGGACTATTTATTCAGAACGCGTGAAAACATTGAATAACGCCGGTTCATACAGCCTTCCATTGAGAACAAATATGATTGCTAATGGTGTGTATATTTTCAGATTGAAAACACTTGGTCAAAATAAAAAGGTATTTAAGAAAGCAATTACTATTGTAAAATAGAAAAACAGTTCATATTATAGTACAAAACGCCACTCATTCGAGTGGCGTTTTTTTTGGTCTACTTATATTAAACGTATCATTTTTTACTCACGACAAAATTGAATTACTTCAGTCAATACCAATTTTATGGTTATGCTAATACTTTCATTTTCTCATACAAAAACTCAGGTGCAATATCAGCACCATTCTCCCAAACAACTGTCATTATGTCTGGATCAACTTTAAACTTTCTAAAATTTTTA
>CBDVBE010000560.1:0-2676 GCA_965372145.1 uncultured bacterium
ACCAAAATGGCGGATCAGATCCCGATCATGCGTACAAATAATAACAGTGGCGCCATTGAACGATACGATATCTTTGATGTAATGGCTACCTATATGGGACTGGCAGTTCTGCATCCGGGTGGTTTTAATGCTACTGATATGCTGTTGGCACAATATGCCATTTCTCCGGATACAAAAATGTTGGATATCGCATGCGGTAAAGGGACTACATCGATTTACCTGGCAAAGAAGTATGGCTGCCACGTCGTTGGTATTGATATTTCCGGCGAATTGATTGAACAGGGTAAAGAATTGGTGAGCCGGCAGGGGGTAGAAAATCTTGTTACCCTGCAGGTCGGTGATGCCTGTAATTTACCCTATGACGACAACGATTTTGATTATGCAATTTCGCAGGCGGTGCTGATTTTGGTACCGGATAAGGAAAAAGCAATGCGGGAGGCTGTCCGGGTTGTCAAATCCGGCAGCAAGGCCGGCTGGATAGAGTTGAGTTGGAAAAAAAATCCTTCACAGGAATTACTTGATGCGATATCGAATATTATTTCTGAGACCTGGATGACAAACATCGAAACCTTCGAACAATTTGAAAAAATGTTCAGGAAAGTAGATATAAGCAATTTTATGGCATTCAGAGCTTCTGTGGAATTTCAGGGAATGAAAGGAATGGTATACGATGAAGGATTTGTAAATTCCTTAAAGATAATGTCAAAATCTGAGTTGGATCAGAAGGTAAAAAAGAGAATAAATATATTAGACGATTTCTTTAATCATTATTCTGAGTACTTTGGCTATGGGATATATGTTCTCACCAAGTAGAGGGAATCGTTTCAAAAAGAAAGCCTGCCGTTTTTTATGCTAATTCCGCTATATCTTCAATAAAAAGAGAAAGTTGACAAGTTTTGTGATATATTAATAATGGGAGTGAAATTACCTTCAAATTCATCACACATGGATTTAATTAACGAGTAATTTCAAAAAAAATGGGAAGGGGAGGACATGAAACAGATACTATCCATCTGTTGTATTCTTCTAATTTTTCCAATCACAGTATTACCATCGCCTCAACAAACACCCGATCCTCTTATCGAAGCTATGGTTGAGAGCATTACTGAAGAGGATGTTGAAGATGTCCTTCGTACTTTAGTTGGTTTTGGCTCACGCTATTCTTCACATTCAGGCTGCCAGAAGGCAGTAGATTACGTGGCAGATTTATTCGAAGAGTGGGGCCTGGATAGTGTGTATACTGAGAAGTATAAGTCAAATTATGCCCCCAATTTAATCGGTGTAATTAAGGGATCCGCAAATACTGATTCTATATTCCTGTTGGGCGCACATATTGATGCAACCAGTAACCAGGCACCAAACATTGCACCCGGAGCGGATGACAACGGCAGTGGCAGTACTGTCACGATACTCAGCGCAAAGGCGATGAGCAAGTACCGGTTCCGGCATACTGTACGGTTTGTGCTGTTCACCGGTGAAGAAAATGGTATTGTCGGCAGTGGTGACTATGCTGATAAACATAAAAATGATAATATTATCGCAACGGTGATCAACGATATGGTCGGTTGGACTAATAGTTCCAATGAAGACTACCAGGTTGAAGCGAATACTGCTTCAAAATGGATCGGGAACATCTGTGATAAAGCGGCGGATGATTACGTGGGATTGCCCACTAAAGTCGACCCGCCCTCCAGTTGAGGCAGCGATCACAAACCCTTTTGGTCAAAGGGGCTAGATGCAATCAGAGGTTTAACGGATACAGACGGCTGCTCACTCAATCCGCATTATCACCGGCCAAGCGATACGGTCGGTGCCGGGGTGAATGATCTCCCATTCCTTACGGAGGTTACAAAAGTGAATACTGCCACCATGGCGGTACTTGCTGAGCCAATGGAACAGACTGATATCACCACTCCTGAAGTTGTTAAATATGTTACTAGTTTAACCGCTCACAACTCACCGAACCCATTTAAGAATACTACTAATATCAGTTATTCCATTCCGGCCTCAGCAGGGACTGATTATCCGGTTACTTTGAGTATTTATACTCTTTCGAACCAGCTGGTACAGGCCCTGGTCAATGAATCGAAAACAGGAGGTTCTTATAGGGTTGAGTGGGATGGCAGGGATAGAGGAGGCAGGAGTGTCCCGGCTGGAGTGTATCTGTATACAATTACTGCCGCGGGACGCAGTATTTCCAGGAAAATGGTGTTTATTAAATAGAAATGAAATCCAAATCGGGCTGCAGCGTACCTTTTTTTATCAGGTGCTAGTGTTTCCTGTTTTTTTCTGGTATAATCCCGAGCTTTGAAAGTATCGGCCATGACGACACAATTCACACGCCAGGTGTTCATATCCCTGCATTGTAAGTATCTGCTTTATCATATTATTGACAAGAACACAGATTTCTTCTTCCGGATATTTTGGTGATGTCAGATACACTTCAAACTGCGATTCAAGCTCGCTTAAAAAGAACTCGATGGCGGGTTTCCCTTCCTCTGTAGCTAAAAGCATGAGCTTTAACCTTTTTTCAGTAGTAAGATAATCCCATAATTCCTTTACAAAGGGATTTTTCATCAGATACGCAAAACGGCCGGGTTTGTAGTGTTTTATATCCATTGTTTTAATTAGTTTCTGTTAAATATTGACAGATGACAGTCATTCCCGCATGTTTTT
>CBDVBE010000561.1:0-2664 GCA_965372145.1 uncultured bacterium
GATGCTCTATTATATGGATCCGGGTAATGAAGATAAACGGTGGCGGACCTGGAAGGAGATCACCGGTATAGGCACCATCAAGTCGGGAAATACCAAGAAAGGTACCTGGTTTGGTTCCCTGTTGGTAACGTCACCGACGTCTGTTTCAAATGAGACCCAGAAATCTGCTGTTCCTTTCACGATTATAACTACCTGTCATGCTGAAAATAACGGTTTTGTCACCTTGCACTTTAACAGCCCGGTTGCTTCATCGGCAGCGGTCAGGATTTTCAATCTCCGCGGTGCAAGTGTCTATGAAATGACCGCTCCAACCGGTTTTAATCATGCGTATTTTAAGGTTCCCTATCAGTTTTCTGCGGGTAACTACGTGGTTTCTTTAACTCAGAACACCATGTCGGATATTCCACACGAAGCTGCCGGGGTGTTTTCGATTGTAAAATAACAAAATACTACTCTTAAAGGATTCCGGATATGAAGATGTTTGGTACCAGGACAATCAGTGGTTTTATTGTGTGCTGCGTTTTTCTGTTTTTATTGCATATCGCATGCGACACGAGTTCTCCGACTGAACCTGAAGCAGGAAAAGTTATTGAGATCGTTGAGCCCCTGACCGGCGATGAACTTTCGCGGCTCAACAACAACAAAATTGTAGTGCGCTTTGATCCCAATGTGATCAATGTGCCCGTGGGCCGCCATTTCAGTTTTGACCAGATAGAATGGAAACCAATGAGTGCAAAAGTGATAGGCAGAGGGGATGTCGCACTCAGCGACACTACCAAATACCGCTATGAGGTCATGCTCTGGAAACCGCTTGATGATAGTCTGCAAACCGGTGACAGCATCTACATTAAAGTAAATTCCTACGCTGACCAAACCAAACTGCATACGATAGGACCGGTCACCATCGATTAAGCAAGCATAAAGCTGAGTTGAGTTAATGAATTCTCGTATATTTTTCACACGAGAAGAACACATGTCTCTACAAAAAGTATGGAAATCATATATTCCCTTTCTATTTATTTCTATAATTCTCTTTTATAGTAAAGTATGTTTTGCCGTTCGTGCCGATATTGACTGGGGCGACTGGGAATCAATGGGTTTAGAGAATTGTAACGTATCTTCAATTATTTACACAAATAAAACTGAAAAAATTATTGCAGGTACAGATAAGGGGAGACTGATCTTATGAATGCAGGCAGTTATCACCCATGGGGCATAAACGGACAGTAGGAAATTTAAACGGACAATAGGAAGTTTTACTTCCATTGGTAGTTATGCCCTTTGGGTATATTTCCACTGGTAGTTATCCTCGCAGTGGATAAGTTTCTTAAGAATTCTGGTGCACTCCGTCCTTAATTGAATTTAAATTGCTAAATTGAACGCTTAAAGCCGAGTGGTATTATGGAAATCAATTGTTTGATATTGATTCATGTTGAACGAGAATTATTTGAGTATATTGAGCAATTTTGCATTGGTCAACGACTCCACGCTACGTTGGGGTATATATCTCCAGTACAGTTTGAAGCTTTATCGAGGGTAAAATGTGCTTAAAATCGTGTCCATTTTTTTAAGGCAATATCAAACATTATTAATTTTTTGCAACTAACTTATTATATATTTGAATCAGGATGTGTTTGATTATGAAAATTGAAAAAATATTAACAATAACAAAATTAGATAAAGCTGAAAAAGCTATTGATTTTACACGTCACCTTACACATGATGAAAGAATATCAATGGTTGAAGAACTAAGACATGAAATAGCGAAAGTAACTCAACATGAATATCCACAAAGACTTCGAAGAATTTTTACAATTGCTAAGCGATGAAGAAGTAGATTTTGTTATTGTTGGCGGATATGCTGTTGCCTTTCACGGTTATGTGAGAGCAACACAAGATATAGATCTTTTTTATACCGTGGCCCTTGCCTATCATTAAAAAAAAATACTTTAAAATTTCCGGCAGCCGCCTTTATCATACTCGCATTGGCAGTCTCAATATCCGCCCGGAGCCTGCCATTTCAGTATTTTGGCAAAAGTTGAAATAATTTGTACGATACACGCCATGAGAAATTATTTTTCAATGGTTAATTATATGGCATTATCCGATAAGGTATTGATATACCATGGGTGAGAAAAAAGAAAAAAAAGAAACGAATCTGTTTCTGGTACGATACCCTGACGAACCGATCCATATTCCGGACAAGGGTGAGGTTTCAATTGGACGATCGGATAAAAATGATATCGTCCTGAATGAACCGCGTGTCAGTCGTAAACATGCAGTTATTGAGTGGCTGGAACCACCCGGAGTGTATGTTATCTCTGATTTAGGAAGTTCAAACGGCACCTATCTGAATGGAACAAAACTTCCTATTCACCATCCCGGGTTCCTGAATGACCGGGATAAAATTCGTATTGCTTCGACTGTCTTTACCATTCGTGTTGTTAATAATCCCTTCGAAATAACCAATGAATTTGCCGAACTTAAAAACAGGGTTCTGTGTGAAGCAACCGAGGTGGTTACTCTTGCGGAATTGCAGGCGGCGCAGCAGCAGGCCGGCCTTGCGGGTAAACTGGATCACCTCTGCCCTGTTGAGCTTTTTCAGATGCTGGAAACCGGTGGTAAGACAGGGATATTGGAAATCAAGACCACCAGAGGTAAAGG
>CBDVBE010000562.1:0-2618 GCA_965372145.1 uncultured bacterium
ATAAAAGACAGAAAGAAAAGTATCCAAACCTAAAATTCAATCTAACAAAGTAGAATTAGAAGAGGAGTTGTTTTAGAATTTGGTGGAAAAGAAAAAACTGTTGATGATGAGGAATATCATAAGTACCATCTTGGCCTTGAACAAATTCATAAAGCTTGTTTTAAAAGACCCAGAAATAAAAACCGTAAAAAATCTAAAAAACGTAAATGATTATATAATGAGTAATTGTCAATGTAAATAATAGATATATACAACCAGAACAGTTGGAGCGCATTCGCGCTCAACTGCGGCGTAAATTATAACAGAAAAACTACTGAATTCATTGCATATTACATATATTCTCCCTGCCTTTACTTGCATTTTCCCGCTTCCAAACCGTATAATGTAATTGAACCACTTCTTACTTCCATGGTATTTGTAACGGAAAGGTTGTATGGTAATTACCTCTGAAAAGTTTTCCAGTTTAAGTGATGAGGAACTGCTTAACCTGCAAATCTGTAAACTGCACCTTACTATTAAAGAGACGAAGCTGGAAAATTCTATTCAGGAATTATACCGTGAACTTGATGAACGGGGAATACGGTTCAAACCGCCCTGTTATCTTGCTGATGAATGGCTCTCCCCGGACGGGGTCCCGGTTATCGGTATTCCCTTTTATCTGGCACATCACAGGCTGGTTCAGCTGGAGCGCAAGATGATGCTGGAAGTCGAGGGCGGGACTGAATCCTGGTGCATGAAACTGCTCCGTCACGAAGCAGGTCATGCGCTGAATCATGCCTACAAACTCTATCGTAAAACCCGCTGGCGTGAACTGTTCGGCCCTGCGTATTCTCAGCGTTATTCAACTGCAAGCTATGCGGTTCAGCCCTATTCCAGGCGGTATGTCGTTCACCTTGATGATCATTATGCCCAGTCGCATCCGGAGGAAGATTTCGCCGAAACCTTTGCCGTATGGCTGAATCCGTCAAATAACTGGCAGAAGAAGTATCAGGGGTGGCCTGCGCTGAAGAAATTGCACTATGTGGACCGGCTTATGCAGAAGATAGCCGATCAGGAACCTCTGGTAGGGAGTCGCGATAAACCGTGGGCAGCTTCCCGCATGAGGTCAACGCTTGCTGCATACTATGAACGGAAGCGGCGGTGGCTGAAAGAAGACTTTCCCGGATTTTATGATACTGCATTACGGCAGATATTTACTATAAAACGTGAAGACAATACAGTCTGTAAAGCATCACAGTTTCTCAGATCACAGAAACGGCAGATTATTAACAGTGTGTCTCGATGGACCGGCCAGCGGAAGTATGACATTGCCGGATTGATAAAGAAACTGGCAAAACGGTGCGATGAAATGGGGCTGTATCTGAATAGAGCTGATACCATGTTTGATATTACCGCATTTGTAACTGCGGTCATGTGCAATAGTGTACAATTGATTGACAGGGTAGAGAGGAAATGAAAAAGAGCTTTGCGGTTACCGTTCTGGCGGATGATGCCACGCTGCCGATCGATGAGAACATCGATAAAAAGTATCATGAGGATCAATCAACTGAATTCCATATTGTCAAAGCGCTCAAAGAACTGGGACATGAAGTATCAATCGTAGGGGTGTGGGATGAAGTTGAACCGGTGGTTCAGAAAATAAAGGAGTTGAAACCTGATGTTGTATTCAATCTTACCGAACAGTTCCGTAATAATCGAATGCTCGACAGGGATATAGCCGGTCTTCTTGAACTGCTGAATGTCCCGTTTACCGGCGCCGGCCCTGCGGGATTGATGCTGAGCAGAAATAAGGCAATCTGCAAGCAGATTTTGAGTACAAGGAAAATTCGTGTCCCTGGATTTTTTACAATACTACCCGGTAAGAAAGTGCGTGCACCGCGCAATATTCATTTTCCGCTTGTTGTTAAACCTTGGTATGAAGACGCTTCTGAGGGCATTTCCAATGCCTCACTGGTTAAAAACATTGAAGAGTTGACGGCACGGTCACAGTGGGTACATGAAACCTTTAAACAGCCGGTTATTGCTGAAGAATTTATTGAAGGGAGAGAACTCTATGTCAGTATTGTTGGTAATAAACGGTTGAAAGTTTTGCCGTTTCGTGAGTTACATTTTGACAATACTGATAATAACGGCCCGGTCATGGCAACGTCCCGGGTGAAGTGGAATGAAAAATATCAGAAAAAATGGAATATCAAATTTGGTTTTGGTGAGAATATCGATGAAAAAGTCGCTGCGAGAATTGCGCGGGTGTGTAAAAAAGTCTTTCGTTTACTGCACATCCATGATTATGGACGCGTTGATTTGCGTCTGACCCCTGATAACAGGATATTTATCCTTGAAGCAAACTGCAACCCTGACCTGCACTACTTTGAAGAGGTAGCTGAATCCGCAAGAAAAATTGACATTTCATTCCCGCAATTAATAAATCGTATTCTATATTCGGCGCTGAAAAGGTATAGAATAGAACATTAGTGTCTGAAGAATTGTTTTTGTGTAATCCCCGTGACCAAGTACGAAAGCCCCTGGACAAGGTGCCCTTTAGGGTATGACATTGTGTAAAAGTAGAAAGGTCAAATGAGAATTAGGAAATTGATTTCCAATTCGAATTGTGCAGTGGC
>CBDVBE010000563.1:0-2574 GCA_965372145.1 uncultured bacterium
CCTATCTGGATAGCATAATACTATTTCGAGTCCAATAGTGGATTTCGTGTTTATTTATTAATAAACACCCGTTGCCTGTACTGTTCAGTACCGTTTGAGATATTTAAAAGATATATCCCGTTAGAAACGGCCCCAGTAGGCCATATCAGATGTATTCCATTCTTATAAGTAAAACTATTCAGCTTTTTCCCCTGCATAGTATACACAGACAAATTAAAAGAGGCGTCAAGTAATGGGTGGGTAATAATTACCCTGTCGTTATGTCTGTATACTGATAAATCTTCAATCATAAATACCGGCTGAGACGTAACCGCGGTGGTAATTTTCTCCATTTTGCATAAGCTTGATTTCTTATTGTCGCACAGCCAGATATGCTGTCCATCAAAGGTAATATCCGCAACATCAAACAGGTGTTGATATACAAAGGTCTCCGATCCATTTTCACCCAGGGTAGCAAGCGAATTTCCATTAAACACCATCCCTGCGCCTACCTCCCATCGTTCATCCCCGATGACGGTCATGCCGGAGGGATGGGCTCCAATCAATTGGTCAAGGCTGTCCTTATTCATCGGGTACAATTTGTACGTGCACGCCCCCCATCCACCATTGTAGGACACGTAGATATTGCTTTTATGGTAGGCGATACCCCAGAGAAAATCATAAGTACCTCCGCCACTATCACCAAAGCGTATTGAGTCCAGTATGGAGCCGTTTTCCGGTGAAATACGGTATACACAATAAATATTCTTGTAATATAAGGTGTCACCATTCGTGGAAATAACCGGGGATTTCCCGATAGCGGTATCCCGTACCACCCACATCTCACCATTGTGAAAGGTTATACCGGACGCAGATGCATTCGCTTTGATTATTTTTCAAATTAACGTATTTTATGAGGTTTAATAGTAGTTAAAAAAGGATCATACCAATGCAGTGGACAAAAGAAGATATAATCGACTATTACGCGAAGAATGAGCTGGGATACCGTCTCTGGGGACGGAATATGCATTATGGCTACTGGGATGAGAGCACCAGGCACCTGCGCCAGGCTACCCAGCGGTTTAATGAAGTTCTCGCTGAAACAGCGCATATTACTGAAAATGATCTGGTTCTTGATGCCGGCTGCGGTGTCGGCGGCGCCAGTATCTACCTGGCAAAGACATTCGGCTGTCATGTTATCGGTATTACTATCTGCCCCCGGCAGGTTAAACAGGCCTATAAAAATGCCCAAAAAGAGGGTGTCGCTCATTTAACCGAATTCTATGAGATGGATTATCAGAATACTGCGTTTAAAGATAAACATTTTAATGTTGTCTGGGGCCTGGAGAGCATATGTTATGCTGAGAGTAAAGAAAAATTAATACAGGAATCGTACCGCGTGCTGAAGGATGGCGGCCGGTTTATTATTGCCGACGGTTTTGCCAGCAAAGAGAAATATATCGGTAAAGAAAAGAAATTAATGGATAGATGGCTCGACGGATGGATCGTTAACTATCTGGAGACACCGGAGAAATTCGAGCAGTATGCCCTTGAAACCGGTTTCCATGGGGCAACGTATCGTGATGTATCCAGTAATGTATTCCGCACTTCGCAGATCATGTATTACACCTCTTTTGTCTTTTTTATATTTCACATGATTGACAAAATAATACCCTTGAAATCCTACCCTACCGATGCTCCGCACAATCAGTATAAAGCAATGAAAAAGGGATTATGGCAATACGGTATTTTTTATGCAGAAAAGTGAAGCGGTTTGAAATAGATTTACAAAAGACTACCTGCCATTCCAGTATTCCAATCTTCCACGCATAACTCAGTTACTGGAATTATTTTTACCTGTCAGTAAATAGTATACTATCTGACTAAGGGCTTCCATTTTATACGGTTTTTCAATAGCGCCTCTGAAACCATACTCTTTGGGATTTGCAATTACCGGATTGTCGGAATAGCCGCTTGAAACAATTGCTTTTATATCAGGATTGATATTCTGAAGTTCTGTAATTGTCTCTTTGCCGCCTTTACCTCCCGGGACTGTGAGGTCAAGAATGACAGCATCAAATTTCTTACCTGACTTAACCGCTTCTCCATATTCTTGAATAGCCTCATCTCCATTGTATGTAACTTTCACTTCGTAGCCCAATAGTTCAAGCTCATCAGCCAGCATCTCGCAGATGATAGGCTCATTATCCATAATAAGTATACTTCCCTTTCCCTGTAGTACCTCGATCTGTTTTTCGGGCTCACTTTGAATTTCTTTTTTCGATGCAGGCAGGTATATCGTAAAAACACTACCAGCACCAGGCTCGGAATCAACTTTCTATAATCATAATAAATTCAATATTTCAGGGGTGGGGGATATCTTTTAAAACTAAAAATTCTTTATCTTGTTGGATATAGCTTTTCTCAACAATAGTTTGCTTAGGCTATTTCAATACCACTTTTTTTAACCAAGTCTATTAACGGGGAATTATCACTATATTTAAATCTGTCTAATCCGACTAAAAAAGGTTCTATTTTTGTGTTGATTTTTCTTGTTAATTTACAAATTTTTCCTATAACCATATCATTATCAGC
>CBDVBE010000564.1:0-2573 GCA_965372145.1 uncultured bacterium
CGATTCGCTCGCAATGACACTGAGAAAGTCACATCACCTGAATAGTAATTATCAAACAATATAAACAGCTATTTCTTAGCAGCTTCTGAAGTTTTCTCAATGAGTTCTTCTTCTGATTTGTAAATATCTATCAAACTATCAATGTTCATTTGAACGAGGAGCTCAAGGACTCTCTGCTGCGGTTCAACAATACAAAGGTGCCCGCCCTTTTCATGAATTAATCGATAACAGGTGATGAGAATGGATATGGCACCACTATATAAATATGAAGCATCGGCAAAATTTACGGCGATGTTCGTTTCTTCCAGTGCAAGATGCTTTTCAATCTCCGTCTTAAACTCAGCAAGATCAGCGATTACTTTCAATGGTTCATAGATTGTAATAACCTTGTAATTACCTACTGATTTGGTTTCAATATTCATACTATCTGTCCTCCAATTACAGTAAATCAATGAGTCATGAACTCATTTCTAAAACTATTATACAGTTACTCCCTGTATTAAACAATACTTTTTTAATAAGTTTTTACTTTGAGTACAAAATGGTTACAATCAGGATTTTGAACAGAAAGCGGAGTCTGAAAATAATTCAAACTTGTGCTACTCAGTTGTTCTTTGACAGCACTCATATACAATATTCTTAAGGGTAGGATATGCTCCTTCGCTATCCAAAACCTGTAAGAGAAGTTTAAGCGCGTAGGGTATGTAATCACGATATACATCTTTACCTTTATGCAGGGACAGGTTACCGTATGCCCCAAGGGCCTGGGTTAACCGCTGCAGTGCTGCAATATGAAATGTACCGTGTGTAACCGGCCTGCCGCTCTTTTGGGTATAGTATTTAAGGAGCCGATATCGCAGAGTATCATCGAGGGCAGGGACATAGGGATCAAACAGAAGGGAAGCAATGTCATACTCTGCTGCCCCCAACCGTGCTCCCTGGTAATCTACAAACTTAACCTCATTGTCATGAACCATGATATTTTCCGATTGAAAATCACGGTGCAGGCAAACAAGGGGTAATGCCGCCGCATCATCAGCCAGCCGGTTTCGTTCTATGTGCCATTCATCCGTAAGTAAAGCATCTAATCCGAAATACTCACTCACACAATGGGCTGTAAAATAATCGGTTTCCCATAAGAACATCTCTTTGTCAAGGACACGTGAAGAGAGTACGGGGCTTTGCTCAACGGGAATCTGCTGCCATTGAATCAAGGCATCACACACCCTCCGGTACATCGTTTCAATATCCCGGGAGCCTCCTTTTTTACTACAAAAATCTTTCAACCGGTACCGGCCGCAATCCTCCTCTAATATCAATCCATGTGTCGCATCAGAGGCATAGATTTCCGGGAGAAGCGGTAGTGACCGAGCGACTTCATCATGAATGTTAAGGAAACGTTCCCAGTCATTATCATGGCTGTCCCATAAAACCAGGATGTATGAAACAGCACTGTTATCACCTGAGGCGATACGGAGAAAACTGCGGTCAGAACCTGCTTTACCCGCTACTGATACCTGCCGGGAATGGGGATCATACCCCTTAATATGGCGGGTGCAAAAATCAACCTGCGCCGGAGTGAGCTCAACTACTGTATCGTTAGTATTCAAATGGAATACCTCCCCATTGTGTCAGCAGAACCCTGGTTATCAATTCTCCATCACGGACAACTGCGTTATTAAATATAACACTATGGGAAATGTCTGCTGTAGATGCGATATCATCCGAATCTGTCCAGGTAAACGCCTGTAACGACGAAACCGCCTTTTGTGAAAGTGTTTCCGGATATGCAATCTTTCTTGCATGGTCAACATGCATATGATTCGGTACGGAAATATCCAGGGATTGTTCAAGAACATTAAAATGTATGCGGGCGAGTGCTGAGGGTGTGCCGGTATCCCGCCAGTAGATATCGTCCTCAACAGCTACGATTATTGATTCTTCACGCTCTATTACTCTTTTCCAGACAGGAATAATAGAGAAATCTTCTTCAGATATAAAATCAAAAATTTTTCTTTTATATACTGCCATCCCTATAAAATCTGCGCCAACTGCCGGGCTGTTCCCTGTAATGTCCGCTGGAATTCCGCAATATACCATTGATTCCGGATGAAAGAAAATAGTCCCCTTACCGGCAGGTGGAGCGGCTATAAGCATACCGATACTGTCAGATGCCTGAAATTGCTTTATTAATTTATCGATAGAAACATTTGAAAGGACATCTGCATTTATCACGCAAAACAGTTCTTCAGAAGTTAAGAATTCTTTGGCAAAATGGAGAGCGCCGCCGGTACCTCTAATAGTATCCTTCTCATGAAATATTTCAAAGGGTACAGGGGAAGAATCTCGAAAAGAATAGATCTGATCAGGTAAATAGTGAGTATTTACTGCGAGATTCCTGATCCCCTGATCCGACAGAAAAGATATGCTTCGTTGCAGAAGCGGAATACCGCAAACCGGTACCAGGGCTTTGGGTATATGGTCGGTGAGAGGCTTCAGGCGCGTACCAAATCCGGCGGCAAGAATAAATCCTATCATCTCTTTTTCTCGGGATAATATGCAATATCAGCAAA
>CBDVBE010000565.1:0-2493 GCA_965372145.1 uncultured bacterium
TTGCCGCAATTACCGCTACAGGCAGCGGCGTGGGGGGCGGCCCCGCACAGGTAACTGATTTACTGGGTTCTGCTGAAGGTATCGGTGATATTGGCGATGTGGATATATCAGCCGGCTCCTTTGCTACAAAAGATGTTGATCCGGAAATGCTTAAAAAAAGACGCGGGGAGAAAACTTCAGGCGTTGGCATAAAGAAGGAGAGTGTTGGCAGAGTATCAGGTTCACGGATTGCTTCAGCCGGTAAGGTTAATATTACCTCTGCACCACCTCAGTTAAAAGGAGAATCTGCCGGTAAAGGATCACGGAGTCAGGCTGCGATAAATCGAGTTGTCAGCCGCCAGCAAAGTAGACTTAAAAAAGTATACGAATCCATGTTAAAACGTGATCCGGACCTGAGTGGAAAGCTGGTCATTAAATTTACTATAATGCCGGACGGTACAGTGACGAATGCTGCTATTGTCCAGTCAACCACAAACAATTCAACTTTTGATAAAAGAATACTCAGTTATATACGGCGATGGAAATTCTCTCCAATATCCGGAGGCGGGCCTGTTGAGGTAGTTTTCCCTTTTGTGTTTACAGGATCAACCTAAAGTTGTTGGTAGTATACAGGGAATCCGTAGAGGGGCTATTTCATACAGGCAGCATATGCGCCTGTATTTTTTAAGGTGTATAATTGCTCAATAGGAAGGGAGTACACATGCTTGAAAGAAAGAGTGAACGTATCGAGTTTATAACACCCGGTGGTTCTGAGCAGATGCCGATTTATGATTTAAGTAAAACCGGTGTCAGTTGCTATCATTCAAACCCCAAGGGGAAAAACAGTTTTTTTATAGTAAAAATTAATTATTTACTTCTTAGAGCAAAAGTGATATACTGCCAGCAACACGAAAATGAGTATCGCCTTGGACTTCAATTCTGGAATATTTTACCGGAACGCCAGCTGAAACTGAATGAAATTGTTGAGAAGTATTCTAAAGGAGTTCCAGTTAAGTGTTCCGTTATTGAAGAGAAACATGCTGAAAAAGCTGAAGATGCTTCTCAAGATACAAAAAGAATAATTACCAAAGATTTCAAGAGAGATTTCAAGAGAGATTTCAAGAAAAGTGTAAAGAAAAATATAAAAAAAGAGAAGTAAGATGGCGGATTCCTGGGAAGATAGAAAGAAAAAGAAAAGCCCGATTGGCCTTGTTGTCCTGGGGTGTGTTGTTATTATTATAATTGGATTTGTTATCTGGAATAATCTTGATACCTTTACCGGCAAGAAGGATGTTCGGGAAACGGAAACGCCGGTTGAAGTGGCTGGTCAGGAGGAAGAGGCTCCACCGGCTGATACCACTGAGCAATCAGATGAGCAAAATAAAGAACAGGAAGCAATACAAAAGGAAGAAGTATCATCTTCGGATGCATCTGAAAAAGGCGAAAGAAAATCTGAAGATACGGAACCGGGTCTTTTATCAGTAGAATTACCGACAGTATTATGCGTACTTGCCGGTAAAAAAGGTCTTTCAATTCGTATATCACTTAAACTGTATTTTAAAGAGAAGAATCTTGAGAAAGAGATCCTTTTTAAGCGTGATAATATTAACTTTATTGTAAAAAAGGTATTTATAAAAAAACACCTTTCGGATATTGTTGTTGATGTGTTACGTGCAGAATTGCAAAAGGAGATTAATGCACTTCTCGAACAAGGTACTGTTATCGACATTGAGTTTTTAGATTTCAAGCCCAGTGAGGAGTGATTTATTATAACCTAAATTGAGCGATTATCAGTATGGAATTTATTTTTTATAACCTCACCCTCCTGCAAAGCTTGAGCTTGCGCTCTGCAGGAGGGTGAGGTTATAAAATCACAAGTCAATATGAATCGCTCAATTTAGGTATAAAGTAGTAGTTGAAATGCGAAACAAGTACAGTATGTTAAGCAGAGGGGCATGAAAATGACCATTCTGCTTTTACATAATGTTATCTAGGAGCTTTCATGTTTAGTTTCAGGGATAAAACCTCCTTCTTCCTTTCATACATACTATAAAAAGGTTATTTTACTTTAGGCAGGTTATATACCGGCTCTTGTCGCTGTTTCGAATTTCATACATACAAGGGAAACACGATTCTGTTACTATAACAATAACAATTTTTAAGTAATTACATTATGAATATCGCAAAAATATTAAGCAAGGTATTTGGTTCCAAGCAGGAAAAAGATGTCCGTAAGTTGAAACCGATTCTGGAAATAGTAAAAAAACGTATTCCAGCGGTGCGGGAATTGAGTGATGATCAGTTGAAGGCAAAGACTGATGAATTCCGCAGTAGAATACAAAACGGTGAAACCCTTGATGATCTGCTTCCCGAAGCATTTGCCGTGGTGCGCGAAGCGACCCACCGTGTTCTTGGCGAGGGCAGGATTGTACATGATCCTTTTGTCGGGGAAGATATTCCCTTCATGGCGCATTTTGATGTGCAAATCGTAGCGGCGGTTGTACTGCATCAGGG
>CBDVBE010000566.1:0-2450 GCA_965372145.1 uncultured bacterium
AAAAGTAATATTGTGCCATATTGCAAACTTGTTTTTGTCAATTTTGTATACTCCATTTAATAAACAAACTTTCGTAACATTTTCCCATTACCCGATTTATAAGTTACGAAATAGATTCCACGGGTAAAACCACCTCTCTTCATGTCAACACAAAACTTCCCCTCATAGTTTTGTGTACCGCTTGTCTCTTTTGTGAAAACAGTTCGACCTTTCATATTAAATATTATTACTCTGAAAGGTTTGCCTGCAACATTATTAAACGTTAGTTTTGACATACACGGTTTATATTCCGGGTTAACCGCTATATCCGTTTGGATATCTCGTTCAATTACCAGTTTAGGACGCAAAGAAACATCTTCGGTATATTCCGACGGGTGAAAGTGCGCCCTGTATCCGTCGTAAACCTGCTTTATATAAAAAGAGAGCCATTTTTTTTCACTCTGCACCGCGCTGGAAAGATAGCTTTTAACATCAAAATTCTCCCAGCCATACATCACAATTGTGTAAAACGATGAAAGCACCTCGCCTTCAGACTCAGCATTGTTCCACGTTATGGTTTTGTCATCCCAATTATCCGTATATGCACACAACTGTTTTTCACCGCTGTATAAAGGACAATAGTCATACACCATAACTTCCGCTTTGGTGAGTGTGCTGTTTTTCGGTATACCGGAGATGTCAAATTTTATCACGACCCGTGATTCCCACGCGCCGCATCACGCCATCCCTTCCTGAACCAATTCACACTTAAGACTCATTGAGTCGCCGCAGTTGGTATCCTTGGTGTACTTGTTTAAAGGGCTGGTACCGATAGGTCTTACAATCCAGGTATCAACGCAGCCGGTATATCCGTCCAGACCGTTTTGAAGAACTATTTCCGTTGCCAAAACAGATACTATTTGTCCGGACATAAACAGCAACAGCATAGCAATCCATATTTTTCTCATACACTTCTCCAATATTTATGGAGAGTTATTTTATCAGCTAAAACAACCCCTATTTGTATAAACATTCTTAGTACAATAAAAAGAAATCTCATTTTTTTATTACCATTTTAACCTTTCATTCTTCCGCCCCAATTAAAATAACACCGTAAACTTTTTAATATTTTGCCAGTTCTTGATTTAAGCTCTGCTAAATAAAAACCCGTTGACAGATTGTTTTCACTTATAATATTCCAAACAATACAACACCACATCTGCTTCCTTATTATTTACGTTTCTCACAGAGCACCTTCCCTTGAAAACGGTTGAATTTTCAACTAAAATCACGGTCTGGCAAGGTGAATCTTATTGAAAATTATTTTATTTCCCACTGTTAAAACAGTAAAATAGAGGCCTGAAGGAACTGTTGCTATATCAATCTTCGTTTTGCTTTTGTGCTCTATTTTAAGCACCTCCTGCCCCTTGGTATTGATAATCACAAGAGAATACATGCCATCCGCCAAACCGTTAATCACAAGATTGTTACCTTCAACAACAGGGCAGATTACGGTGTTTGAGATAGTACTATTGTCAACAGTCTCAGTGGTTCCAACAATGTTTATTACTATGTTTGAAGTGTCGAAAATGGCATTGACACCGGATCCTGTAGTTGCCACAATGGTTACCAAATAAGAGTTTTGGACACTTGCGTCAAGATTGGCTCCATTTGCCAGTGTTATTTCGAAAGGAGTTGTTGGGTTTATTTCAAATTCAGTGATATTATTAATAATTTTTATAGTTACGGCTGAAGAATCTGAGGTAATAAGCTTTATATTACCGATATGCGTTCCTGTTACAGCATCCTCCGAAACAGTAAACGCCTGATCCATAATTATGGTAACAGTTACTACTGTATTGTTGTACGAAATATTATCTATCGCCGTTCCTCCATCATGTACTTTTGAAATAATCGCCGCTGATTTTACCTTACCAAAACCAGCAAGATTGAAACGATAAACATTCGGATCACTCGTCCCTGGTGGAATACAAAACATTTTTTCACTTATTACTGTTTGAAAATTATCAGAATATATTATTACAGATGCACTATCACCAACATCAGGACCTCCTGTATGAGGGCGATAATCAATGAGATCAATAGCAAAATCGTAGACTTCTTCTTTAAATGACAGAAAATAGTTCGACACTTTTTGCGGTCCTTGTATTTCATCACTCAAAAAATAGTCGCCGGTTGAATTTGGAGGACGCATATCGTTGGGATTATATGCAGTTTTCGGTAGTCCAAACTTGCCAATATAGGCGCAAGTCTGATTTAGTGGATCCTCCCCAACACCAAATGTCACTACATTACTGTCTGCTCCAAGGACACTGGTCACAACCTGTGCATCAAGAAAACCTGTTTCAAAATCAATCAACGTTCCACGAATAGGAATTGATTCCCATTTGACTTCCTGTGCCACATTATTCACTATAGCATTAATAACTATGAGGCATGCAAAAACCACT
>CBDVBE010000567.1:0-2393 GCA_965372145.1 uncultured bacterium
ACATTTTAGGGGGGCGCATGAAAAAGTGGACCTTTGTCCAGCTTCTTATAATCACTTCAATTTCATACATTTTTGCAGTTCCTGAATTAGACAAACCTGCACCGGATTTCACTATCTATAATTTAGAGACGAAGGATTCTGTAACCCTTTCTCATTATCGGGGGCATAAAGTCGTTCTGCTGATATCAGGAAACTTATGCTGAGGGCCTTATGTTAATGCCGCGGGTGAACGGCAGGACCTTTACGAAAAGTATCAGAACAATTCCAAAATTGTAATGTTTGATGTGTATGTGAAAGAGACACATCCCAATTCAAACACACCACAGCCCACCACGTTTGAGGAACGGGTTGAATTATATGAGGAGTATAAAAATGAGTATAATATGACAATTCCTGCTTTGATTGATCATATGGATAACCGATGGAAATACTTGTACGATCCCGGGCCGACTTCCTGTACACTGGTTGATATCAAGGGGCTTGTGGTATATACTCATCAATTCATTATGAGTGGCGGATACGGTACCATAGAAAATGAGACCGATAAGCTCCTGAAAGCAACTGAAGAGCAGCTAACGCCGGTTATTTATAATCAGCAGAGTAATAATACAATACCATTTTCAATAAAAAAGGTATCGCACGACTGTTTTTCAATCATCATTTCTTCAGAAGGCCGTCATGAGGTTGATGTTTTCAATATGCAGGGGATGAACATCTTTTCCCGGAAGGGCTATGGCGGTACGGAATTTCCTCTTAATACTCCGGTTTCGGCCGGCAAGTACCTGATAAAGATAACAGCGGGGAATGAGACGGTTATTAAGCCGGTTATTATTAGTAAATAGTAGTAATTAATTGCTTGTTCGATATTACAGGCTACTACCCCAGTGTACATGCGGTCGTAGTCGTGGTCTGAGGTTCTATCTTTTGTTATTGTTGTTCTTAAACCTTATTTCTTATTCAATAACCTTAGTTAAAAAATGACACTCACACCTCTTTTTAACCTTGTAACCTTATTCTCCGATACCGATCCCTGTTCAATTCTCATACAAATAAGGTTCAGGGCGCTATTGGGTTTTTCCATGTTACTAAGGTGTTAAAAACAAAAATAAGGTTTTTATTAATTTTACAAGGTAGATTTTTATCAAGAATCCATGATCTAGTATCTAACCTCTGTCTGTTATTTCAATATCTGCATCTTCGCATGTATCGCAGCTTTACCCGCTTTAAATCGCAGTACGTATAACCCACTTGACAACCGCTGTGTATCCAGGCCACATGAATAGTCTCCCGGTTTCTGAGAAGTTCGCACCAGGGTTTTAACCATTCTGCCATGCATATTAAAGAGTTTGACGGAGACATCAGCGGCATAGGGGAGTGTATAGGATATTTTTCTTATTTTACCGGCAGATGGAGACGCTGAGATGGTCATTTGGGGCATAGCTATTGGCGCATTACTCAATTTAATCGCTGTAGGCCCGCCATTATTCGTTTTCATGATAGTACCGTGCCGGCCCACGATCCATCCGGTATTGACACTTCCGAAATGTACGCCATACAGTTTATTCAATGTCCCCGGTACCTGTTTCTGCCAGGTATTGCCGGCATCAGTGGTACTCAGAACAGTACCACGTTCACCAACGGTCCAGCCGACTTTAGCACTGGCGAAATAAACTGAGGTTAGGGTTTCCTCTGTTCCCGAAGTTTTTTCTTCCCATTTTGCACCTGCATCAGTCGTTTTCAGTATTGTACCGCCCCTGCCGACAGCTATGCCGGTTTTGGAATCGATAAAATAGACTCCATAAAGCGTATTTGAGGTATTACTTGTCTGTTTTTGCCACTGAGCGCCTTTATCACTGGTGAACAGGATTGTACCGGCATCCCCGGCTGCCCATGCGTTGTCCGGGGAGCTGAAACTGAGCGAGTGCAGATTCGCGTTAACGCCGCTGGTTTGCGCACTCCATTGAGAGCCTCCATTAGAGGTGGTTATAATAGTACCGGAGTCTCCGACCGCATAGCCGTTATCAGAATCTGTGGCAAAATGTGCAGCATTAAGATTAAATACGGTCCCGCTGCTCTGGGGATTCCATTGCGAACCGCCATTGGTTGTTTTCAGAATAATACCGTACCATCCAACTGTCCAGCCCGTGTTCGCATCAGTGAAATATACCGCATGGAGCGGATTTATTGAATCATTGTCCTGCTGCTGCCAGGTGGTTCCGCCATTGGTTGTTTTAAGGATTATCCCTTTAATGCCCACGGCCCATCCTGTTGAGGTATCAATAAAATGTACACCATACAGGTCCTCAGGAACACCTTCAAGTTCGTCTGACCATGAAGAGCCGCTTTTTGTAAGAAGTATCCCGGATTCGCCAACTATCCAGCCTGTACTGCCG
>CBDVBE010000568.1:0-2346 GCA_965372145.1 uncultured bacterium
ATAGTAATGGGATTGGGAGCATTGATATTTCTCATTTGTCACAAGGATGCTATATAGTTAACGTTAAAGGTACAAAATATGTCTCATCACACCGAATACATATAGTTACTGAGTAACATGACGTTCAGGGCTGTACATCACTGCAGCCCGTTCTTTGGTATGCGATAACAACTGATAAAAAGAAGTAGCATAAAGTGTATATTCGCCATGCAGGAGGTGTTCAATGAATTCTAAAAAAGTGTTTCCAGGTTTGTTACTCTTATTTCTGGCAATCCAGATTTGCCATGCAGATATCAAAACAAAAGTGCTGCAGAATGGCCGGGACGGCTATTCCGGATGTGAAGATACCTATATACGGGTAAAAAAGGGATTTACCGGTGATACTGCAGATTATTCGTTATGGCATGATAATTTCAGTTCTGAGCCGGTATTAACCCTGGCAAACTGACCTTCGTGAAGCAATGACTTCGCCCGTGCGGCGATTACGTTCGATTTGTCAGATTTACCAGGCGATATTACGATTAAACGTGCTGAGCTTGCACTGTTTTTTGCCGATGGCACTGATGGCGGTGAAGCCTGTTCATTATTCGTGGCAACAACCAAGTGGAACGTCTCTGAGGCTACCTGGACCCATGCCCGGGCCGATACAAAGTGGGAAGCGGACAGCGGCGGCGGCGATTATAATTCTGACATATTCTCCCGCACGACGTATGCACTCCCTGAATCCTGGGAACGGTATGATGCTACTACATTTGTAAAAGATTTTTATAACAATCCGGATTCTAATACGGGATTTATTATCGGTACGGATCAGGGAGAAAAAGGCAATCAGGGACGTCATTATATTTCTTCAGAGTATGCGGATAACGATTCACTCAGGCCGAAATTGACAATTGAATACGATGATGATAATGCGATCACTTTCTCAGGCGTGCCGTTGGTATTCGGGAAACATATCCACGTTAAACAGTCTCCCGGATTACTGCAATTGTTTATCCCTTTTGAAAAACCCTATCACGGTATGTTGACTGATATGCTCGGAAGAAAGATTTATACCTTCAGAGGAGAGTCTCCCGGTGTGCATACTTATACACGAGTGATCCATACCGGGATCTATTTGCTGAAGTTACAGGTAGGTGAAGAAGGAGCGACCAGGAAACTCTTTATTGGGAAATGATGAATATGCAGTGTGAAAATTGGATTATCGGGGGTGATAGACCAACGAACTTCTAAAACCTATTTAAAAGGAGGCTGGGAATGTTAAAAAAATTATTCCTTTGTTTACTCAGTTTAAGCTTGTTTACCATTATTTCCGCGCAGACACCGCTCGATGAAGCCGTTGACTTTACCGGTACCGATGTTGAAGGTGAAACGCATCATCTTTTTGAGTATCTCGATGCCGGTAAACATGTACTTATTGAATTCTTTTTTACTACCTGAGCGGCATGTGGGGATGCGGTCAGCATCCTTAATACCGCGTGGGAGACGTATGGGTGTAATGAGTATGATCTGGTTGTATTGGCTATAGATCGCGGTGAATCTGATGCTACAGTTCAGTCGTATGTAAATTCAAAAAATATCGAATATCCGGCAATAAGCGGCACACAAGGTGGAGGAGATGCTATTATAGACGATTATGGGCCGTTCAGTGAAGGGTATCCCACAACAATTTTAATCGCTCCTGATCGGGATATCATTGAGCAGGATCTCTGGCCGTTGAGCACTATCGCGCCGGCACTTGTAAATGCAAATTTACAGGAACATGACTGTGACCCAACAGAAATCTTTGCCGCTGAGTATGCAAAAATCAAACCTGTTGTACAAAGCACCATTGTGCGTGTAACCGCTGAGAGTGTTACCCTTTTAATAGAATCTGCAGGAGAGTATACTCTTACCATGTATACGGCGAGTGGGAAGATTTCCAGGGAACTGTATCGTGGATGCTTACAAAAGGGAGTACATACGCTTAACCGGCAGGACGATGAATTGGCAAATGGCATCTACTTGTTGAAATTGCAGGGACGGAATAATACATCCCTGGTACGATTGGTTGTTTCTGAGTAAAAACGCAGTGGTTTTGTACTAACTGCCCATAGCTTGTTTGAGGGGATGAATTTTAAAAGGAAGAATAACAAAGAGAGGACGGGACTGGTGTCTCAACCGGTCTTCAAAACCGGTAACGGCCGGATTACACCGCTCGTGGCAGGTTCGATCCCTGCTCTCTCTGATTTTGTTATTGTTGGTTTATAGAAAAGTTATTTTTTAATAGTAGCAGTTAATTTAATATGTTTTGTAACTACTCAGGGGTAAATATAGCTTAGGCATGTGGAATAAAGGGTCTTTCTT
>CBDVBE010000569.1:0-2316 GCA_965372145.1 uncultured bacterium
AACTGCTTCTTTAAAATCAATGACGCTTATAATATCTGTGGAAATCGGTGTTAAAGATTGTAATTCGTTTTGGTGCCACTGCATGACAGAGGAAGGTCATCAGTTCTGCACCATTGCGCTTATCTGATGATAAAACAGGAGAGCTATTGGTAGTATCGAACAGATTAGCGAGTGCTTTATGAATCGTACGAAAAAGAATGGAAAAGAAAAGCTTATCATCCTGATTGAGAATTGAGGGTAGAGTGAGAGAGGAATCCTGCACAAGCTGTGTTAAGAAAAATGATACTGCTCTGAATGCAGTATCATTTACCGTAATATCCGGTTTTGTTAATTGGATGGGCAGAGTATCTGAAACATGTGGTACCGTTTCAATAATATCCCTGATCAGGTATTTGTAAGCATTTGAGTCCATTGTAGATACATCAATCTCTTTACAAATTGTCTGAATATACGATTTTCGATGCCATAGCCTCGGCTTCTCCCTTGCTTAACAGATAGTCTATGATTTTCAGCGCAAAAGGGATGGCTGTTCCTACCCCCCTGCCGGTAATGATAGTACCATCCTGTACTACCGGTTTTTTGGTAAAAGTGCCGCTGCCGATTTTTTCCTCAACACCGGGATAACAGGTATAATTCTTTCCTTCAAGGATTCCGGCTCTGTCCAATACCAGTGGTGCCGCACATATTGCCGCACAAAGAAATCCCTTTTCGTTTGCGTTACGCACAATGTTCAGTACCGTTTCAGATTCTGCAAGCCAGGTGGTTCCAGGCATACCTCCAGGTAAAATAACACCGTCAATATCACCGGAGAAATCTTCCAGTAAAACATCTGCTTTAACCGTGATATTGTGCGCGCCGGTTATTTCAGTGCTGCCGAGACCGGCAACAGTAACTTCGATACCGGCCCGTCTTAATAGATCAATTTGGGTTATTGCCTCAATTTCTTCATGGCCCTGTGCGAGGATGAGTAATACTTTTTTGGACATGTTTTGCTCCTTTTTCATGGAAAACTCTATTGAATAATTAAAGAAATATCGTAACTATTCAGGTCTAGTTTTTAGTAATGTCATTACTTCGCTTCGCTCGCAATGACACTAAGAAAGTTACATCACCTTATATAGTTACAAAATATCAATCAAGGTTAATACTTGCTATCCCGACATCCTGTACCTTCGGTGTGCAAAAATGCTGCATTAATGCCAGGTACTGCTCAGCTCCGGGTTCCTGTAATTTTAATACTTTTACGGTTCCATTTTCCGTTTTAAAAAATAGTTTGCTATCTTTCTTTTTATTGGAGATCATTGAAAATGAGCATAATCCCTGTGAACGGATAATCAGTGTATCATGCCTCCAGTAACAGAGAATGTTAATGGGAGACCTTTCACTATTGGTGCAAACTGCCCATGAAAGGAGATTGTCGGAAAGGTTAGGTATTTTTTCCGATATAATCCAGGATATATTGTCACGGGAAGGTTTCCGCCAGGAATTTATAATTCCAACCAGAGCGTCTCTCTCTTTTTCCCGGTATTCAAATCCATGTTCTTCGTCAGGGTAAATCTTTCTTTTAACAGACACACCCTGCTCTTCAAGCCGGTCAAGGAATTTTTGAACAACAGTAATCGGATACAGGTGATCTTTCCCCGCATTAACGTTATAGATAGGCCGCTGCATGATATTTGACGGATGCAGTTCCATACCGACACGCGGCAGCATACCGCCAAAGCCGGATACCGCAATAAAACCGGCAAAAGGGCTGCATATACTATTAGCCGCAGCATAACAGCCTGTCGCTCCGTCCGAAACGCCTGCGAGAAATATCCGGTCAGGATCTATCGGGAAATGGAGGGTCATGTACCGTACGGTTTTTACAATGCGGTTAAGGCCGGCAGGTGTCCACCAGGGTACCGCCCTGTTCGCTGAGGGAGAGGCGAGAAAGAGGTCAATCGTATCTGCAAGAAAGCGGAACATCTCGTAGGCAAACTCGCCCTTATCGGTCCGCAAAGTACCGATACCACCGTGCAGATATATTAAAAGTGGATACAATGAGTCTTCAGCAGTATGCGATGGCGTTGCGAAGCCCAGTATACTCTCTGTTCCATCCCGGTCATAGCATTTAGTAGTATGCGAACCCGGTTTGATTTTTTTTGATCTGATAAGAGATGCCAGGGAGTCGAGTTCTTGTATAGAAGGTTTTGCTGCGAGTAATGTTTCCCGTATGTTCGTATCAGCATTAACGAACCAGTTTGTAAAATGGATGTCACTGTTCTCAGGAAGCGGAGGGGTGCAGAAACAGAGTAGAAAAGAAAAAGATATTAC
>CBDVBE010000570.1:0-2241 GCA_965372145.1 uncultured bacterium
GAACAACTTTAATGTTCAGAATGAAATGACAATCCAGCTGTTTTGGATGTTTTAGGGCATGGATTCACCCCTGCGGAGCACTTCGCCCGCCCAAAGCATGCGGGAATGACGTTTCCGGCCAGACACTAATTAATGAAGTAGACCGGAAGGAGAGTGCTTATTTATACATAAATAAAAGTTGCCAAAATACACACAATGTGATATTTAGATACACAATATATTTGAAAGTTTTAAAAAATCCGTATAAATCCGTAGTATCGATGTCATCTGTGTTCTATTTTTCCACTACTTTATATCCTGCACCTTGAATAGCAGCCCTGACTTCATCATCATCAAAAGTCCCGCTAACTGCAGCGGATTTCCCCTTCAGATTCACCATTACACTGGTAACTCCGGTGACCTTCCGGATATCTTCAGTAACATGTTTCGCGCAGTTCTTACAGGTCATACCTTCAACACCAAAGGTCTGCACCTCATCCTTCACTTCAGCCTGCGGAACAGCTTTCTTTTTAGTCACAAGACGGGCCCAGATAGAGGGGAAGTAATTTCTGAATAAGGAGAGAGCGAGCATAATCAGGAAAATGATACTGAACACAGTTCCGGGAGTTACTTTATTATGAACATGTTCAGACATGTGCTGGATGTTTAAAGAACCATTATAGAAAGTATCGACTACCGCATTGAAAATGACTCCTGCAATAACCGCAAAAAATGAGATAACGCCGAGATAAATTGCCACGATTCTTTTCCCCATGACATTGCCGATAAGGGTAATCGTTGCTGCGTTTGTTGCAGGGCCGACTGCAAGAAAGACGAACGCTGCGCCGGGCGATATCCCTTTGAGCATCAGGGCAAATGCAATCGGAATGGATGCGGTGGCACAGATATACAGTGGGATACCGCCGATAATCATAATCAGCATCTCAAGAAACGGATTGCCGACATATCGCGTAAAAAAACTATCCGGGACAAAATAGGAGATCATACCGGAGATGATCATGCCGACGACAAGTTGTTTCGATATATCGTCAAGAAAATCCCCATAGCCGTATTTAGCCATACCCCGGATTTTATCAAAAAACGAGTGCGAATGAGGTCCAGGTACTACACAAAGTTTACAGTCTGCTACCTTGGTTTGTAATGATTTCTCACTAGCCTCACTTCTGTCAAACAGGTTGGTGACAGCTCCGCCGGCTATACCCATAATAAACGCGGCAACAGGGCGAAAAATCGCAAAGACCGGCCCCAGCATACCGTAAGTGGCAATAATTGAATCAACACCGGTCTGTGGCGTTGATATGAGAAAAGAGACGGTTGCTCCGTCCGAAGCATTGCTTTTTCTGAGCGAAAGGGCGGTAGGAACCACACCGCAGGAACAGAGAGGCAGCGGGACACCGAGCAGTGCCGCTTTTATTATTGCAGAGAATTTATTACCTCCAAGATGCCGTGCCACGAATTCTTTACTGAATAGGATATGCAGGATACCGGCAAAAGTCAAACCCAGAAGAAGGTAAGGTGCCATCTCGAAGAAGGTTTTGATTATCTCGGTTATTAAGCCCATTTTCTACCTACTTAAAAACACATAGTTATCACTAATGAACTAAATAAAATATATTCCCCTTTCTATAAAGAATACGATCAAAACCTCTCAATTCGCTTATTGTTTTACCAATTTATATAACCGGGTGTTCCCTGATGAAGTGAACGCACTCGGAATACTCGCATTTCCCGGCTCATTCCCAGCCATAACAAGAGTATCACCCACTATTTTATAAATAGCGTGAGCCGTTTTACCAATATACTCGGGATAATTGCAGTCTGTAATTAAACAATCCATCCTTCTTGGATCGGTATCGTAGATAGTGTACGTAGCTGTATAATTCTCATTTCCGCTTGGGCTTTCATTGGTGAGTGCCGTTTCTGTAAAAGTACCTGTCCACCCGCTGCTGCCACCGACTTCCTCCCCGATCCAAGTACCAACCAGCCTTTCATCCGTTATCACAGAAGGCCCGGTAGTGCTTTCTTCGCAGGCAGTAAACAGTATCACAACACATACTGATGCAATAAGATATCGCATAACTCCCCCTTGTCAAGTTGATTTGTTTTTTGAAAATATTAAAACTTTCTTTATATCTTAATATTATTTACAATAAGATAAATTACCTGTTCACTTCATATATATATATACCTAAATTGAGCGATTCATATTGACTTGTGATATTATAACCTCACCCCCGGCCC
>CBDVBE010000571.1:0-2226 GCA_965372145.1 uncultured bacterium
CTCAGAATTAAAATTGTTTTTTTCATAAAAATCAATCCTTTTTAAAATGGTTGTTAATGATGACACATTATGTTTTTTGTGTATTTTCCGAAAAATAAAGAAAGAATTAAACAGACATCACATTTTCATAGGACATCCCCCCTTCCATGAATGTTATTACATCTGCACTGTTCATTTCATGTTCTGGACACAATTTTTTTTACGATATGTTCACCTCTTTTTTTTATGGATGTGTGATATACTTGTTATACACAAAAAATGATAAACAAGCGAGGTTGTTTATAACAGTTAGAAATGTAATGATTGCCTTTTAAAAAATCCATGACATCAATGTCTAAAATGGGAATTGCCGGTTGCATTCGTTTGCTTCCGGTATTGATGAAATATACCCCGGCATGTATCTAACGGTATAGTATAAAAAGCACTTACATAGATAAACAATTGTCGTGCATACAGCTTGCCGTCAATTTTAGACATTAATGACGAAAATTTCTGTGTCTCTTTATGCAGCAGCTTTAAAAGGGTATTCTACCGGTAGAGTATACAGGTAAAATGAATGGTGGCCGTTCGCGGATTTAAAGGTTCAAGGTTCATGTTTCGGAGTTCAAGGTTAAAAGTGTTTTGTCCTGACCTCGGCCATTATCAAAACATTTTTTTAGTAGAAAAAAAGTGATTTAACCTTTAAACGGGGAACCATGAACCGGTGAACCGTTATAATGAATATTTATTAGGAGATGAATCGATATAGCACTGATATTTGTTTATATGTTCTGCAACAAATTTTACATGGTCGCGAAAGCACGTGCGTAATTCAGTTGAAATCGAATTGTCGTTTATTTGCTGCGCAAGTACCTTGTCGAGTATTTCTTTATTGAGCAGCAGATAAATTGTATAATAAAACGGCAGGAGCAGTCGCGGGGTAAGCGAGGTGTGTGTCGTGCAGATGCGGTCCAACTGGCGGGGAGAGATACACGCTGATTCGGCCCATTCATCATGGTTTTTCAATGGTTTTTCAAACAAACGGGAAAATAGTGGCAGGTACTGTGTGTTTTTACCGTGCAGCAAAAAGCTCAGTGCAGCGGTTTTACAGACATCATCATACAAAGCATCAAATAATGAGGGGTCTTTATCATACACTTTCATAGCGCCGAGCTTCAAGGCTTCAGTTCCGACAGTCATTGAGCGCAGGCCGGAGAGCATAATGGTAAAGGGGAAACGGGGATACCTTTTCAGAATGTTCAATCCGTCTTTCTTTTCATCCAGCGCAATATCCAGTATCCAGCAATGCCAGGGATGCTGTGCTGCAGCGATTAACTCATAAGCCTGTTTGCATGATGCGCCTGCGGTAACTGAAAATATGGAAGAGGAAAACATATCGGTTATCATTTGCAGTACCAGGGGATCGTCGTCAATAATAAGAAGATTGATCCTTCCGGTTATGCGTTCGATGATTTTCTTTGCTGTATTAATCATTATATAGGTTACTTCATGTATATAACTTCGGAGTGAAAAACCAAGTATGGATGTATAAAGTATGATAATAGTTAAAATAGTATTCGGTTAACATGAAAAATATATATGGTTATTATTAAAGGATGAATTGAAGTCGAAGATGATTACTGAGAGTACTTTTCGAATGAAAAAATAACTTCAACTGTGACAACTTTAACTATTATATGCGAGATTATCTGCCACAAAAACAGTATTGAAAGCCCGCACTCTTCGTATCAGGTTTGACTCTTTCCAGTATCCGATTATCCCAGGACAGTATCGTATCTGAATGATACTATATCTGAGATTAATCTTTGGTGCTCTCTTTATCTTTCCGACTAGGATTATTCAATAAATATGAAATAATATACGCCTCAGAAAAGAACTGTTTATTTTCCTTATCCGAATCATTGGTCACTAAAAGACCATGCCGGGTACTTTGCAATAATGTATGTAATCTGTACCTGTCACCGTAACGGGAACGTATCCGGTTTATACTCTCGATACCCATATATCGGCAACACCATCCCCCTCATAGTGCCCACCGCCTGGACGTATCCAATCGAAATACATACTTGTTTTATTATCTATTTCAAACCATACTGTGTTCCAGACGCCAGCACCGTTTTGATTTGGAATATCATACAATTTGTTATATTTATCACCATGTTGAACAAAAATACTTAAAAGTTTTGCAGATTCCCCTGTCAGCCCGATTAATCAAGCATGTGAGGA
>CBDVBE010000572.1:0-2123 GCA_965372145.1 uncultured bacterium
GCAAACGCTTCCTGGGCGGTTTCAGATTGAAAAACTGGTACATCCGTTCGTTCTGTGACATGCAGGATGAGCCGGGCGGCCAGTCCAAAGTACTCTTCTTTGAAGGGATAGCATGCAGGATATGCAATTATTTAGAACCTGACAATCTCGGTCTGCTTTATGGTATGGGCCATGCGGGGTTGATTATGCTGGGTAACTCGTATAGCAATACAAAGGATAATAACTATTATCTATATACCCAAAGGCTGATGCAAGGATACACTTTTGGTGAAGCATACCTCGATTATGCGAACAGGGATTTTCCTGATGATAGAGATGACAACTTTATTCTCTTTGGTGCCGGTACTTTAAAAGCAGCTTCGTATCGATAGAAGGTGATTTACTGACTCCGGATAGATACTCAATGCGGTATTTTAATTGTGAAGCTGCATGAGGCGATTAAAAAAAACATAAGCAGGAGCAGATTATATAGATTAATAAATAGAGACTGCTTCTGCTTATTTATAAGGAGGTCGACAAATGTATATAAGGAATTATAAATTATCCTTGCTGGTGATGATAATGTTTCTTCCTGTGTTTTCTCAAAGCTGGAAAGATGATTCTCTGGCAGTAAGGCAGATACTGGATACTAACGGCTTGGAAAATGTCAAGGTTGATGAGGTGGTTATACAAAAAGATAGTGCCGGAAGAGCCAAATGGGTAGTAATTGCTAAGTTGCAGTCTTTCGATTTTTTACCTGCATCTATAAAAAAACTTGACCATTTGACTACCTTAAATATTTCCAATACAAATTTAACAAAAATCCCTCCGGAAATTGGCGATTTGAAGTCAATTACCGTGTTAGGCTTATATTATAATAAAATCACCTCTCTTCCTTCTGAAATCGGCAATCTTGAAGAAATAAGAACGATGAGTGTTGACCACAACGAACTGACCGCTCTCCCTCCGGAAATCGGTAGTCTTAAAAAATTATATTTCTTTCAATTCCAGCACAATAAAATAAGCAGTATTCCCGATGAAATATGTGATATGGACTCGTTGGAAACTATATGGGCGGATAATAATCTGATATCATATATTCCGGAAGATATAGGTTATATGCCTGCGTTTCACTATATCGATCTTGATTATAACAATCTGAAACATGTTCCCAATTCTTTAATTCCGTATGGCCTTGATAATGTGGATATGTGTTATAACGACAGTCTCGTTTTTACAGAGGAGCAAAAAGCAGCATGGGGAGTAAAAGATTATGAGGATTATTTTAATAAAGTTTGTGAGGCGGAAGTGAAAGAAGAGGTAGTTCAAAAGCAGCCGGAAAATTCACCGATACATATCAATCCGCACGCAATTTTACTACGTGTTAATCACAGCAGTCATATTACCTGTTCGGTTTACAACCTGTGCGGCCGCAGGATAGAGACCCTGGTAAACGGGACTTTATCCGCAGGAACGTATAGTGTATCGTGGAACAGAGCGAATTATGGTCCGGGGATTTATTTTGTGCGGTATTCTGCTATTAATGGACATTCCTCTGTAAAAAAAGTGATTGTAAAGTAAGGGGTTTTGTAACCACAGAACACCTGACCTTTGTATTTATAAGCAGCTAATCCCGGTTAAAAGTATAGACTGCTCCTGTATTTTACCTCCAAGGTAAAATAGTAAATTACAAAACTTGGGAGGGGGTACATTTAACAATCTATGATAATGCGATATTCTTTTCTTTCGCTATTTTTCTTTCTTACTCCTGCATTGATGATACAGCTTGAGTGGTCACGCCAGGAAAATCGGCTATCTCTTTACCTGTATATCCGGCCCGAACAGAGTTTAAATGAATATAGCGAACAAGTTCTTCATGGTGTACTGCGCCCGCAATATTTATTCGTCTCTTACGTGGCATGAATATAATTTATTTCTTTACCCCGTCCCTATTTATGACGCCGGAGGGGGATTCTTCAATGTAAATAATATCCACCCATGGACTAAAAAGGATTACGGCGGATGTGCGGGGACGTATTATGAGTGGAATATTCAATATGATCCACATGCAAATGCCGAATGGGCTACCGTCATCCCTGGAGGCATGCGCGGCTTCTATGCCTTGTACATGTACTGGAATAAAT
>CBDVBE010000573.1:0-2089 GCA_965372145.1 uncultured bacterium
TAACAACAAAGTGGGAAGATGATGCGTTACATGTGTCACTTGCGAGTGTTAATAATTGTGATTACATAGTAAGCTGGAATTTTAAGCACATTGTTAATTTTCAGAAAATACCGCTTTACAATGCGGTTAATAAGCTGAATGGGTATAGTGAAATTCAGATATTTTCACCACTTGAACTGGAGGTAAATGATGAAGAATAAAATATATGATTGTGTTGAAATGAAACATCGGGCTGCGCAAAGGATTCATAACAATTTGAAAAATATGTCTACCGAAGAAAAATTATCCTACTGGAATAACCGATACACATTGATGAAAAAAAGAGTAAAAGAGTTACAACAGCAAACATTGGCCGACCATTAGGAACGCCATACCACATTAATAAGTTCCAGCCATCTGTGGCTGGCAAAAAAAGTATCGGAGGATGAATAATGAATATTAGCGTAAAAAAACAATGTTTATTGGATTGGAAAAATTGATTGGGAATTAAAAAAATTTCATGGCAATGAATATTCAACAGCTTTTGGAAGTTATGGCTGGAGCGGTGAATCTGTTGATAAATTGAATAATTTGCTGACAAAATCAGGATTTGAACTGATTAATCAAGGTATAAAATGCCTGTGGAATCCAGATAATGAAAGCAAAGAACAATGTATATCATTTGGCTTTGAGATTGGAAAGAGTTAGAAATTGCCAACCGTGGCAATTTCTAACAGAATACAGTATGGCGTGCAACACGATCGCCCCCAGAGCATTTTAGGGTATAGTACCAAAAACAAAAGTAACATCAACCCAATACTTCACAGAAACTGTTGCCAGTTTCTCCTTTTCCTTTCTTCCCCCGCTATCTGAAGATGTATATTCCTGTAAAGGAGAAATAAGGGAGTTTTTGGGGTGAGAAAGTAGGGGATATGAACATTATAAAGCCATTATTTGCCAGAGCGAAAGGAGCACGGGTGAGCAGCAAACATTTACTTATTCTAATCAGTCTCCTGTCAGCATTACTATCCTGCAGCTACAATCCGGTTGACGATACTAATGAAACCGGAACCATGACTGACATTGACGGCAATGTCTACAAAACAGTAAAAATCGGCAATCAGGTATGGACAACGGAGAATTTGAGAACTGCGAAGTATAATGATGGGTCGGCAATACCCCACATAACTGACAGTGCTGCATGGGCGAATGATACTTCAGGAGGATACTGTTTTTATAACAATACGACCGGTACAGACAGTATTAAGAAATATGGCGCACTTTATAACTGGCGTGTTATAGAAACAGGGAAGCTCGCCCCGAAAGGCTGGCATGTCTCGACTGATGCAGAGTGGACAGAATTAGTGAACTATTTAACAGCCAATGGTTATAACTGGGACGGATCAACTGCAGGTGAAAAGGTTGCAAAGTCGCTCGCCGCTCAAACGGATTGGTTTACAGATTCAGGGGACGGATCAGTCGGCAATAATCAGTTATTGAATAACAAGAGCGGTTTTTCGGCCTTTCCGGCCGGCGGCCGTTTTGTCAATAGTAATTTTTACAACATGGGTGTCGAAAGTAACTGGTGGCACGCATCGGAGGTCGATACGTCATTTGCCTTATACCGTCTCATACGCTTTGATGGCGACTACGTTTACCGGAGTATGAATAACAAGAGTTACGGGTTTCCTGTGAGGCTGGTTAAGGATTAGGAATATAAAGGCAGTAGTAAGCAGTCAGTTGTCAGTGGTCAGAATAAAAAAAGGAGAAAGATCAAAGAAGAAAGAACAAAGATCAAATCTTAAATCCTTTCTCTGCTCAATTCTTCACAAAACCGGTCACCTGACTTTACAAAGTCTGTTGCCTTTTTCTCATTTTCCTTTTTTCTCCCGCCCCATAAAAATGTATATACCGGTAAATGCCCCTCCGCATTATTATAAACGATGACTTTCCTCCCAAAAGAAGGTATAATTTAAACGATATCACTGTAACAAGAGTCCCGGAAATGAGACTGTAAGTCCCGGACTCGGGACGGTTTTCTTTCAAATTGTGTCATAAATACCAGTGTTGTATTGGCATATAGATTGCATTATAATTAAAATAATCACTT
>CBDVBE010000574.1:0-1860 GCA_965372145.1 uncultured bacterium
GAATATATTGAAGTATTATTACGATATCTTTTCGATTCGGTAGACAGCAAAAAGTCAGAAGAGTTTAAAAAAGAAATAGAAAAAACTATAAAAGCAGGAGAAAATCTTATGCCGACAATTGCAGAAAAATGGGTTCAGGAAGGTATTGAAAAGGGAATGTTAGAAGCAGCAGAGAAACTTATTAAGATGAACATGGATAATGCCCATATCCGGACTGTGACTGGATTAACCATCAAGAAAATTGAAGAACTCAAAAAATCTCTTAATAAAAAATAATTGTTAAAACATAACTCCGTTTTTTTTAGTACGGATTTTATAGATTAAATGTATTATGAACCACTGTTGGAATATTGACTGATCAGCGAAACAGAAAAAAGGTCTTAAGAAGAATTAACGGATGTCTTGAAAATGCTCGCATGAATACACGTGTATAATTAAGCGTATCAGGATCTTCCCGCATCAGTGATTTGGCAACAGCATCATAAAATGTATCGTTATCTTTTTTAAGCAGCATTGATTTCAACGCATAGGAACGCAACTGCTGTTTCCCACAATATGAGGCCCATTTCTTCTGATATTGTTTTAAATGTGTATAATCAACAGCACCATTTTTAAAAGCTTCGGCAGCGGTTTCTCCCGCAATTCTCCCTGCATACAGTGCATAGGCAATTCCCCCGCCGGACAAACTGTTAACCTGACGTGCTGCATCGCCAACAACCATAGCACCACCCCTTACAAGAGGTTTCAACCATTTACCAACCGGTGCTCCTCCACAATGTAAATTACTTACCTTTGCATTTTGAAAATTTTTGCCAATGAAATCATTTAGCAATTCCCGAACTTTACCCCCCTCACTCTTAGTCCCTAATACACCAAGACCGACATTAGCCTTCCCTTTCCTTCGTGGAAATATCCAGAGAAATCCGCATGGAGCGACAGCGCTACCGACATGAAATTCTATAGTATCCCCTGCTATAGAATCATGTTCAACATGGCAAAATGCGCATGTCTCAATGTCTTCCATAGATAATACACTATTCCATCCTAAATCCCGTGCAAGTTTTGATTCCACACCATCAGCCAGGATAACACAGGTCGCAAAGAATTCATTTTTCAAACCAACACATTTATATAGTTGACCACTCTCTGAAGTAACTGACAAAATCGGTGTTGAGGCAAAGTATGAAACGCCCGTATTGACTGCTTGTTGTACCAAATCATTATCCATTATCTCCCTGTCAATTACATAATTATCACCAATTCGAGATGGGTTTATTAAATCGACCGCATGGCCGCCGGGAGAGATCATCCGGATCTTTTTTATCCGGGTCTGTATCCATTCATCCTTAATAGTAATACTCTTCGTAAAGCCCTTAAAACCCACCGCTTCCCCGCAACGGACCGGCACACCTGCCCTTTCCTTTCGTTCAAGCAGGGCGACACGGCATCCGCCCTTTGCTGCATGGTAGGCTGCCATGGCACCTGCCGGCCCTGCCCCTATGACAATAACATCATATATCTCACGACCGGCCATAGCCTTCCTCACCCTTCATCTTCCTGTGTAAGGTGCAGCGCGGCAAAAGGACATACCTTTACACATAGAGAACACGAAATACATTTCTGCGGATCCACAGCAAGTGTATCCGTCAAAGCTAATGCACCTTCAGGGCATACACTTATACAGGTGCCGCACTCATCGCATGCTGAGGTATCTACTTGAACCATTCCTGATTAATCCGTAAGCGTTCACAGAACGCTGAAATTTGAAACTTGAAATTTGAAATTTGAAATTATTTTTTATTTCGAGTTTTACTTTAGGGTATTTCTTAGTTTTTCCTATACTTGTATGTATAAGGAATT
>CBDVBE010000575.1:0-1670 GCA_965372145.1 uncultured bacterium
CGCCATTCTCGGTGTCTTCATGCAACCGGCTCTTTTCTTCTGCAGAGAGAAATGCAAGTTTCTCGTCAAAACGCAGAATTGTATGAATGAGTACATGCAGACCCTGCATTAAACCGGTAAACAACGAAAAGAGATTCTTGAAAAGTATATAAAATAGGTACGCTGCGGTGAGAAACCGCTGATGATAACAGATAATTAATGCACGGGGGATCACATAGCTGAAAAAAGTAAGAACCAGGACGGAAAAGGCCACGGAAATGGTAAGTACCCACGCCTGGGAAAGTTCGGTGAAGAGGAGTTCTGTCAGGCAGTAAGCGCAGATAGCAAAAAAGATATTTGCCAGGGTCTTGCCGAATGATACCGTTGCAGTAAGTTTTGCTCGGTTTTCCTGTATTTCTTCTATTTTTGAGGCAAGATATCGCAGTCGCTCGTTATCAGCAGGCAAAGCATTTTTATCAGTTGATGAAAAGATGATTTTGATTACTGAGAATACTGTTGAAGCGATGTAGAGTAGTATAAGACCCGCAATGTATGATATGCTGGGATCACTATCCAATCACAACTCCTTTGAAGAGTGAATTAAACCTGTATAAAATATATACCTTAGGTAATAACCATTTCAACAATAACGTTTCTCCTGCACTTCCATAGCTTTACGCTTTTTTCCCGTTGTATGGTCATAACCAAGTAGATGGAATATACCATGAACAAAAAGCCGGTTTACTTCATCCGCATAGGAACAGCGGTACCGGCGAGCCTGTGCCGATGCCCTCTGTAAAGAGATGTAGACCTCTCCGAGGAAATCGTTATCATTAAAGGGAAATGAGAGTACGTCCGTTGCACGGTCGCGGTTTCGGTATTCACGATTGAGTTTGCGTATTTTATAGTCGGAAAGGAAAATTACGTTCACCGTTCTATTCCTGATGTTTCTGATATCCCGGTATATTTTCTCCGCAGTCTTGTGCAATCTGGTTCTCGGGACTGAAAGCGTTTGATAATCGTGAAATAAGTGTATTTCGGGAGATTTTTTCTGTTTCATAGTTATTTTGTGAATGTATATAAATATAATTGAATGTAAATGGCTGATATTCCTTTAACACCTTGATGGACTGTAAGTTGGGGATTACTCAAGTAAAAGGTAAGGCATTTCTGATAATTTCCTTTGAAATATGCGCTTTGCCGGACATACTCTTTTATAGTACAGCTATTTCCACTATTTGACAATATTTAATTCCAGAATAGGCCAGGGGTTTTAGTACCTTAGGTCGTAGGCGTTACGTTAAATATTTAAAAAAGGTGATATGGATGTCATGCTGAGCGAGCCTGTCCTGAACGAAGCCGAAGGGAAATATCTACCACCGTAAAGAAAGAAATAAGGAATTATGCTTCGACTTCGCTCAGCATGACAATTATATTTTTAATAATTAAGTGCTTAACTTAATGCGCATGACTTTAGGCACTCTCAAATGCCCCCATCGGAATAGTAAACCTTTTTCGTTTTTATATTATAGAAAAATGATTGACTAACCTTCCAAAAGATAGTACAATTTTTTTATCCGTTACCGCACAATTTATTAAAGAAAAATCAGAAGCTTATAGCTTTTTCGGATAAATCGACAGATGTGGTTATGTAGTTCCTTCTTTATATAAAAGAAAAAAAGTATCGCGCA